>JBCCFC010001008.1:0-5183 GCA_039029935.1 Chloroflexota bacterium | reverse complement strand
ATTTCGGGTTTCAAACTTCTCTATTTTTTTTCATGAATTTGTCTCATTTCCCTTGACACACACCGTCTGAGCTAAATTGTTCATCCTCTTTCTGACCATTACATTATTTGGGGATTTTTGTGAATATTCTTTTCTTTTTTACACTAAATCCAAGTCCGAGCCTTCGGGCTCGGTGCTGCATCTGTTCTGCGGGAATTGCTGTCATCTTTCCCAAAATAGACCCTGTATTGTGTCCGTGAGTACAGGAGAGTTGCCTCATTGGAATGGTGTTGATCTTTGGCACGCCGTTGTCGTTGTGGGGATTAGCCAAACACATGTATATGTCAATGACCCAGATGAAGTCAACGCGCCAACACCTATTCCCATTGGCGATTTTGACCTTGCATGGCTGGCCCAAAATGAGCGCTATGCTGTATTGTCATAACGACACCTACAATGGTTAATGGGTTTTAGGTGCTTCAATCTGCGCCAATAACCGCTCCGCCTCCACACGATGATAATGAAAGACCGACGAATGTTCGGCCACAAATCGCACCAACGCCACAGCCTCGCTGTCAAACGCTATGTCTTCTGCCAACATAAGCTGCACCCGCCCAAGCTGTGCATAGAGTTGCAGGGGGATGCTGCCTAGCGACTCAGCGATGGCTTCCGCTTCCGCAAAACTTTGGCGAGCCTCATCAAACTGTTGCAAGGCAATCTGCACCCGACCCAAACGGCTTAATGTCCAACACTCACACCACTGTACAAAGATGGTGCGAAAAAGCATCAGGCTTTCCACACAATAGTCATAGGCCAGTTGCGCATTTCCATCGGTCAACTCAACTTCACCCAAACGACTCAACGCCCAGCCTAAATTCCACTGGTCATTTTCCCACGTGCGCAAGGTGACGATGCTCTGTTGCAGCCATTGCCGTGCAGTCGGAATGTCACCGCGCAGATAGACATTGTATCCAGCCTGAATCAAGAGCAGCGTATATAAATAATGATTTTGGATAGAAGGGTCCACCACGATGCTGGTGTGAAGTTGGTGTGATGTTTCATAATCACCAATTGAATCCAGTAGACTCATGAGGAATAGTATCACATCGCCGCTCTGTGTGATCATAATGGCAGGGCGTTTATCTATAGCCGCAAGAAAGACATTGCAGTGGGTCCGTATATTGTCCATTTCGCCCAGAAGTAACTCAGCAGTAGCGAGGATGAGGCGGGCATTGGCGGCAACAACGGTTTGACCAGTCCGTTCCCATAGGGCAACGGCCTGTTGTGCGTGTGCTTTGGTCGAGCCAAAATCACCAAAGTTGAGTGTGATCATGGCACGCATCTTTTGATAGAGTGCCTGCTCTGACCAAACGACCACAATGTCGGTCTTTGTGGTTGCGTCTATTGTATCAGGTATTGTGTCAAGTATTGCCAGCAGTTCATCTGAAACCTGTGTATAGCCTGCAAAATCACTGTTGACCAAGAGTAGAAGACTATACCCATTGAGCAATCGCGCCAAGGCAAGCGGATTACCAGCAGTCCGCACCAAGGAACCCGATGCTTGGAACAGGTTCTGTATACGTTCATTGCCAACAAATAGGTTTTCAACCGTCCAAAATAAGCCATTATAGGCATTGATGAGGGCTGTTGTGTTACTGGTTTCAAGCATTCGCTCCCATGCCAGCAGCACATTACTGAGTTCGTTGCGTAACCATCGCAATCGTTCCGGTGTAATTGTTACGTTGTAAAAGGGTGGTTCTTCGGCCAAGAGGCGGGCAAAATAGTCCATATGGCGGTCACAGGTTTGTTCAGCTTGCCCGCTTTCCGCAAGTTGTTGCATTGCATACTGGCGCACTAACGGGTGGAGTGCATAGCGTTCTGCGGAAACTGTGCGCAGAAGGGATTTATCCACCAAGGTGAGAAACTGAAAGAGCGATGCTCGCGTGACAGCACTGGCAGCCTTGCGGTCAAAGTCACCGGGAAAGACCGACAACCGATTCAAAATTTGTCGCTCAGACTCGGTTAACATCTCCCATGACGCCATCAGAATTGTCTGTAAACTGCGTTGACGGTCAGGAACATCGCTCATATGCGTCTGCAACATCTCCAAATCATGGACAATTTCCTGCAAAATTTCGCTGGGTGAGAGCAAGCGCACCCACGCTGCGGCCAATTCAATTGCCAAAGGCAACCCACCCACAAGACAACAGATTTGTTGAACAGCACTTAAATCGTTTTGATTGAGTTCAAAATTATTTCGGACTCGCTGTGCGCTGTAGATAAATAGCTGAATCGCCATCGGATTTTCGGCTAGATTTTCAGTTCTACACCCCTCTGGCTGCTCATGATAGGGCAAGCCCTCCATTGCATATTCCCATTCCATCTGTACACCGAGCCGGATACGTGATGTGACAAGAGAGGTGACCTGTGGTGTTGCGGCCAACAATGTCGCCAAATGTCGGGCTTCGTCAGTCAACTGTTCAAAATTATCCAAAATCAACAATAGCTGCTTGTCTGCCAGATACGCACTGAGTTGTGCCATCGGTGTGGCCTGTGGGTTCAGCGTCAGGTTTAAGGCAGCGGCGATGGCTGTGTACAGGGCATGAGCAGGGCCAGACACACGATCATCACTGGGCATGACGCTTTCCAATGAAACCAACCACACACCATCCGAAAAACGATGCTCTATACGTCGCCCCACCTCAATCGCCAAGCGTGTCTTGCCTGTGCCACCCATGCCCAGCAACGACAGCAGTTGACAGTCGGGTTGACGCAGCCGCTCTTCAATCTCGATCAACTCTTGGCCGCGCCCAAAAAAGCGCGTCAACTGTCCAGCTGTGGGCAAATTGTGCCGTTGTGTCTGCGAGGGCATGTTGAGCAGCCGTTCATAAAGAGCCGTTGTTTCGGGTGAAGGGTCGATGCCAAGTTCATCACGCAGTACCTGTTGACAGACACCATACTGCGCAATCGACTCCGCGGGGTTGTCCATCTGTGCATGGATTTCCATGAGCTGGCGATGTGCCGTCTCACGCCAAGGGCTTAAGGCCAAGATGCGCTGCACATCCCGCAAAGCCACATCTAGCTGATTTTCATGTAACGCCGCAGCAACACGACGCTCTAGCTGCGTCAATACGGTTAGTTCAAACATCTCGCGCTGTGTGTAAAGCCACTCCTCCCAGCCATTGGCATTGGGCAGGTCAACCCCTTGGAGGAAAGGGCCATTATAGACGCTGAGGTCTGTCGCCAAGGCTTCGACATCAATTTGGTACGGTGTGTTCGTATCAAAAGCAATGGTCTTACGTGTCGTTACCAGCTCATTACTGTGTTTTGCCTGTCGCAATAGTGCCTGAATCTGCTTGAGGACTTGCCGCAGATTGGTCGAAGCCTTGGCCGCGTCACTGTCACTCCACAACAGTGCTTGCAAATGTGGGCGGCTCATGGCTTGGCCGCGATGACAGACGAGATAGGTGAGTAGTGCCTTTCCTTTGGCAGAGAGTTTATCAGTGATGGCTTCGTTGTCGAGTGTGATTGCAAGATGGCCGAATGTTTTGATTGTTAACATATGATTTCTCATTTTCTTTTTGTGAGTCTCTTTCAAAAGTGAAAAACCGCAGAGAGCGCAAAGAACGCAGAAGTTTCTCAGAGAGAATCGTCTTGATATTTCCTCAATTAAAGAACGCCAGAACATGTCAACGAGTTGCAAACAACAGGTGGGTAAGTCTGGAGGTCAGTAATTCGGTAGAGCAGTAACCGACCATCAACCCGCTGACCCACCGACCACCGACACACTGATTACCGACCCACCGACGCACCGGCCACCGACCCACCGATCACCACCCCACCGTGATTTCCCATCACGCACCAATCACGCAAGCAATCACAAGCCCATCACCATTGCCACTGTATAGTCACTTCATGAATGCCAATCAATTGGGGAAAACCCAAACGCAAAGCCAATATCTATCATTTCTATTTCGTCTATGGCTCGAAACATCATCTACATCCATGTCTACATCCACATCTACATCAAGCTCAGAGCCAACTGCACCCACATGGCGGTGTAGTGTGACGCATATTCAAACAGGGGAGAAACATGGTTTTGCGACGTTCGCCGAGGCGATTCGCTTTATGGAGGAACGGATGGTGTTCAGTGATGGGGTGACAGGGTGACAGGGTGATGGGGTGAGTCCTCAAAGCATGTATGAATATTGAAGATTAATTTGTGAATTGTTGAATTTATGAATTGTTGAATGGTTAATGAGAGCAGTGAAGATTCAGGCAGCACGGTAATTAATCATTCAACAATTCAACAATTCAACAATTAATTATTCATTTTTAACGATATCACCTATCTACACCCTCTTGAATAAATGATGTGTCACCAACACACAAATTTTTAATTTAAGAGATGACAAGGAGAGTATCGTGAACTGCACAAGAGCGATTCGTTCTGGCCTGAATGCACTGCTGTTGAGCTTGGTGTTGTGGAGTGGGATACCCACAATTGTACAGGCAGCAGATTGTGTATGGACAGGACAACAGAGTACAGCATTTTTTGAAGCGGGGAATTGGAGCGACTGTAATGGCAGCACAGGCACAGAGCCACCCGAAGCTGACGATTCCGTGACGATTCAGAATGTCAACAATGATCCGGTGATCACAGTCAATACAACGATTGCGACACTGATTCTACGTGCGAATGGTCTATTACAGGTGGATACTGATGCCGTGTTGACAGTTGGGAATTTTAATTGGCAAGGTGGGGTATTGCGTGGTGAGGGGCGGACTGTCGCCAATGAAATGTCATTAAGCACGACTGCCTCTAAAACGCTCAATGGTCATACATTGGACAACGCAGGCACGGCCACATGGCTGGATGGAAACATTTCGTTGGCTGATGGTGCGACCCTGAACAACCTTGATGGTGCGCTATTTGACATTCACACCAACAACAGCATGTCAGCCGGTGCGGGTGAAAATCCTGTTGCCTTCAACAATGCGGGTACAGCGCGGAAGAGTGACGGGAACACCAATCAGGTTCTAGTCCCCTTTCACAACACAGGCACGGTCGAGGCATTGCTGCCAACACAGTTTAATGGCGGTGGCACAAATAGCGGCATCTTTGATATTGGTGAGAATGGCACAATCCAGTTGTCAGGTATTCACACCATAGAGCCGCCAGCAGTGGTGACAGGCACAGGGTT
>JBCCFC010001007.1:0-5184 GCA_039029935.1 Chloroflexota bacterium | reverse complement strand
ATTTCTTAGCTTCAAAAAAGCCAAAAAGAGTAACTAGAAATAGTTAATCTTTTGGTGGGGTGAGACTACTGTATCAGAGTAGTCTCACCCTGTACATAGGGTATCACGCCTTCCTTTCATTGTCAATCAGTTTTGATAGGTCAATTAGTTTTTTGTAGGAGTAAAGCAAATGAGTTCAAACACAAATACTGTCAAGAAAAACTACTTTGATTTTAATATCGCAGGCCGCATCGAAGCCTACCTCAACGATGTAGCACGGGGCTTTGATCGCAAAAGTTATAACCCGCCTAGAGACATCATCATGTATATCAAAGATGTACCCCACGGTTGGGTAGATGTGGGCATGATCCCCGAACCGAAAACACGCTTGGGTTGGTTTATGTACCACTTTATCCATGGATGGGCAATGGGCTATCCACTTCATCGAGTTCTTGCTTTCTCCTTGATTCACACCAAATATGACCGTTCATGAATAGACAAGTCATGAAACGAGAAATCACTAAAAAAAACTACATTGATCTACGGTTAAGCACCACTGACAAGCAAGCATTGGATCAACTCTCAGCACAGTTTGAGTCGAGTACACAACGTATCATGGAGGTCGCACTGACCCGTGCTGCCTATGTTGGCCTGTCCGAACCGAGCGATGAAAGATATAGCCGTGATACACGCATCGTGCTGCGTTTTGATGGCTTGGCGATGCATCAACTGGCGCAATTGGTTAAGACAACAGGACTGTCACAGCAGGGTGTGTTGCGGTTGGCATTTCAAGGGTTGGCAGACAACGAGAACGGGGAATTGTTCCATGCATAACCAAACCATGATGGTCGCACGGCTACACGGCGCAGAAGACCTACGCATTGACCACGTACCGCATCCAGGCGCACCGGGACCGGGCCATGTCCTGCTACGGGTGACGGCGGTGGGTGTCTGTGGCAGCGATTTACACACCTATCAAGATGGGCGCATTGGCGATACGGTCCCAGACGCCCCTGTGATCATCGGCCATGAATTTGGTGGCATCATTGAGGCCATTGGCGAGCAAACCGGCACACACGAAAATTGGGGCGGTGATTATAAGCCGCTTGCCGTCGGGATGCGTGTTGCCGTTGACCCCGCCCAGCCCTGTGGTCGCTGCGAACTATGCGAACATGGACACCCTAACCTCTGTCGTCGTCTGCACTTTTGCGGCCTTTTCCCCGACGAGGGCAGCCTCTGCACCTACATGCATGTCCCCGCACACACCTGCTTCCCCCTGCCGGATGCAATTGACGATGCGGGAGCCGCGCTGCTCGAACCGCTGGGGGTCGCCATCCATGCCATTGACCTTGCCAAGATTCAGGTTGCCAACAGCGTGGCGATTCTGGGGGCAGGTGCAATTGGGCTGTATATTTTGCAACTGGCAAAGCTCTCTGGGGCGGACCCTATTTTTGTCAGCGATAAGTTTGATTGGCGGCTGGCTCATGCCAAACGATATGGTGCGGTGACGGTGAACTGTGACCAAGACGATCCAGTGGCACTGGTGCATGAGGCCACCGATGGGCGTGGTGTTGATGTGGCAATTGAGGCCGCATGGTCGGATCATTCCGTACAACAGGCGGCGGAGATGGCACGACTGGGGGGCCGGATGGTGCTGGTCGGCATTCCGGGGTCGGATGAAATTACCATGCAGCACTCCACCATCCGCCGCAAGGGGCTGACCATCCGCATGTCACGCCGCATGAAGCACACCTATCCGCGCGCCATTCAGTTAGCGGCATCGGGCAAAGTCGATTTGAATAGCATCATCAGCCATCGTTTTCCACTCGAACAAGCACCGGAGGCTTTTGCGCTCAATTCGAATTATCAGGATGAGGTTGTGAAAGTTGTGATCGATATTTGAGTCTATGCAGCTTACAGATATCGAATTAACCTTTTAAGGCGCTATTTTATCAATCAAAATCGTCCTACATAACATTTGAAGATAGATAGAGGTACATGATAATGAGAGAGATTACAATTCAGGTCAATGAACAAGAACAGGCAGATGAAATTGTCAGGCTTATATCAAATTTAGAGTTTGCGACATCTATTGAGGTTGAGCCTATTTGGAAACCAACAAAAAAAGTCATCACTTCTGCTCATATTAGAGAAACCAGTATTGGACCCATGATTAGCGATAGCCGTGTCTCTGTTTATGATGTAATGGAAATCTACGACGAAGGCGATAGTGTTGCAGAAATCTGCGATACGTATAATCTATCGCCCATACAAGTTGAAGTAGCAATTCAATATATTCATAAACATCGGGTGAGATTAGAACCAGAACTAAAAGAAATTCTGGTCAAAAAAGCGGAGCGTGAAGCCTATCATCGGGCAATGGTAGCGGAACGAGAACGGCAATTCCCACCACCTGTTATGACGCCAAAACGAATGCAGCTTAAGGCTCTAATTGAAAAAAATCGCCGCGAACTTGGAATCATATAATGCAAGTTATCCTTTCTGATCATAACTGTGAAGGCCAATCCAAAGCCATCTTTAATGTTCTTCGCTATGATCGAACTTGGCTTGATCTTGTTCCGATGCAACTTTTATGGTTTTCGCATGTGGGTCTATCAGGTGAAACACCAGATGAAGAAGTCTGGCAGTTCTGTCAAGATCGTGGCTATCTTCTTTTAACAGGCAATCGTACAACAACGGATGGGGAGGCATCTCTTGAAATGTCTATCCAACGATTATTTCAAGATGATAGCCTACCAGTATTAACCATTGGCAATCTCAAACGTATCAACTCCAATCCAGCATACTGCCGTGCATGTGCTATCCGGCTTGCCGAAATTGTGGATGACCTAGACAACTATCGTGGTACGATGCGTGTGTACCTTGGTTGACTGATTATGCTCAGTTTTTTGATTCTTTGGCTTTGCGCCGTTCTTCTCGCCTGAACAAGAACTACTGAGATATTTCTTGTCAGAACCTCTCTCTTTTGCTGACAAGATTGACAGCTTTTTGACAGGAACAATTGCCGTCTTTTATGGTATACTTAAATCATAGAGAAAAAAGTTACGAAAATACTTCACACTTCCTATCTCACTTCTATAAAACTGTTCTGCAGAGGACTCGCCAGTAGGCGAGTTTTTTGCGTCTAGAGATATTTGGCGACTTGACCCTTTAGTATAAGACCTTCGGGAGGTGTCCACAAACAATTGAGGCGTACTCAAATCTCTCTGGACACCTCCCGAAGGTCTAGTTGGGCTCAAACATCAAGCCAATTGTTCCAACAAGGTTGCTGCCTCATCGCGTTTCCAAAATTTGGCCCACCCAGTGGGTGTTGCGTTGAACTCGGTATCACAAGCCACTGCATTCGCACCGTTGTCCAGCAGAAAGCGGATCATGCCTAGCTGTCCCCAAGCGGCGGCGATATGTAGTGGCGTGACATCGCCATCCTCGGCCTTGCTGTTGACATCGGCACCTTGGCTTAACAAAAACTGCGCCACATCAACATGCCCACCCCGTGCGGTGATATGCATGACATTGCCCTTGTACAACCCCTTTGGCGTCTGCAACAAGGTGGGGTTCTCAGCCAAGAATGTCTGTACCCGCTCGACATCACCGACGGCACAGGCCAAAAAGATGTCTTCAACCTTGGCTCCATGCGCAATCAGCATCTGTGCCACGTCAAGCTGATCCGATTGCCATGTCACGGCTGTCCGCCCTTCAACATCACGAGCGTGAATATCTGCACGATAGCCATCGACATTATGCGCCAGCAACAACTCGACCATCGGCATCTGTGATGCAAAGTGCAGCGGTGTCGCAGCCATTGGCCCTGTCGCCGTAATCAGGCTAGGGTCTGCGGTCAAGAATGTCTGCACTTGTTGTATATCGCCCAACTGCACCGCCGCAAATATATCAACCGCTGCCCCGTGCGCAATCAGAAATTGTGCAGCTTCTGACTGCCCCGCCCGCAATGCACAGTGAACAGCCCGCCAGCCACGTTCATCCACCAAGTTGATATCGACACCATATTCGAGCAACGCTGTCATCACATCCTGAAAGCCATACATGGCGGCTAGATGTAGCGGTGGTAAGACCCAGCGACCAAAGCGCGATGGTCCGCTGGCATGGGCCAGACGATTATCGGCCATGAGCATCGTCTTCACCTGTAGCGCATCTCCTGCCTCGGTTGCCCGCACAAAGGCCATCACACGCTTGGCAAATGCGTCATCATTGGATGGTCGTTTCTCTTGCAAATTATCCTGAATCATCGTCATCATCTCCTGTTTTAATCGTTTCTTGGCACTACGCAAACGGTTATTCACGGTTGTCTTGGGCATATCCAAAAAGTCGGCAATGTCCTGATGCGCATACCCGCCCATGTAGAAAAGTGTGATCACCGTGCGTTCTTCATCGGGCAAGCTGTGAACCATGCCCATCAGCTCTTCTCGCATTTCCTCTGCCTCCAGTTGTGCAACAATTTCAGCATTTCCTTGTGTGCAAGGTGCATAGTCCGCCACCTCAAGCGCGACCGTCATGACCTGCTTGCGCCGCGTCAGCCGATCCACATGCTTAAAAATGATGCGCCGAAACCACGCCGCAAAGGCAATGGGTTCGCGCAACGTGGGCAGACAACGATATGCCTCGACAAATGCCTCTTGTGCGGCATCTTCGGCCAACTGCAAATCGTGCAGGTTTGAATAGGCATAGCCCACCGCCATGTCCTGAAAGCGATGGACTATGGTGTTAAATGCTTCCAAATTGCCCGACTGTGCTTGGGTGATGGTTATTTCCAGTTCATTGCTCATACGATTGGTTCTCCTTCCCTCAGTGGGTCTATTGCCAATGGATATTATCTGGCAACGTGAACTTGTCAGCGAGTCCACCGAATGAATTCGGTGTCTATCACAGGAAGTACACTGAAGTGTACTGGCGTTGAACCGAATCAGGTGCCCCTTGGACGCGGTTTCCTGTATTCGCATGGGCCCCAGAAGGTACCCCAACCCCCATGAATCTTGTTTGTCAACGACTCTGCTGTTGAATCATCTCTACAAATAAAGTCCCACTTTGTTTGGAGAAATGGTAGAGAAATTTCGATGAAATCAAAAAAACTCAAAAAGATTGGTGTGGTGGAGCGAGAATCGGGGTGTGGAGATTGGTCCAATAGATTTCTAAACGACCCAATTTTTTTCAAAAATTGGGTCGTTT
>JBCCFC010001006.1:0-5185 GCA_039029935.1 Chloroflexota bacterium | reverse complement strand
TTGTGATGACTGAACCCATTTTAGATTACGCATACTACTACTGGCAGACCGACAAGATACGACTACGCGCCCTGAGTATGGACGATGCAGGTCATCGGTTCGCAGGCTCTCTAGACAGTATTTCCAGAGAGGAGTTCAATATTGGGATAGAGTTGCCTACGACTGTCGAGAAGCAGCAGGCATGGCTTGAGAAATACAGTGGATGCAAAGAGGTTAACGGCGCAATTGCCTTTGCCATTGAGACCCATGAGCAAGAGTACGCGGGCATGGTCACGATCCACAGTATTGATGAGCGGCATGGAAAATTTGGCTTTAGCATGATTATTGACCGTCCCTTCCGCAGACGAGGGTATGCCGAAGATGCCGTTCGGCTCATGCTCAAATATGGATTTATGGAGAGACGACTTCGGAAGTGTAACTCTGGCTGTGTGAGCTATAATACGGCTTCGGCTGAGTTACATCGAAAGCTCGGTTTTGTTGAGGAGGGCCGACTGCGAAAGGATTCATATTACAATGGCGACTTCCATGATGAACTTGTCTTTGGGCTGCTCTTGGATGAGTATCTTGCCATGAACCAAGTGAGCAAATAAACGGGAAAACATGTTGTTATCCAGCATTGATAAAATTGATAATGCCGTGTTGATTCCCATTGTCCAACAGGTATTAAACCAGCATACTGTCAAACTCATGGGCTGGTCATATCATCGTGTTCGCGGTGGCGCAGGCGATGTCGGTGATGTACTGTCAGGCGTCTATCGTTTCACGGGCGCAGCGCATCTCTACGACCAGCTGCTTCCTTGCCCTTGGTCTGTGATTTTGAAGATTGTGGGGACAACGGGTACGGATGACGACCCATCTGTGCCTAGATATTGGAAACGTGAAGTACTGGCCTATCAGTCGGGTCAATTAGCAAACCTGCCTAGCGGACTGACCTCACCTCGCTTCTTTGGCATCGTCGAATTCTCTGAAAAAGTGATTGGGCTATGGCTGGAAGATTTGGTTGATGATATTGGTCCTCGGTGGCCGCTGGCTCAGTATGAGGTGACCGCTCGTCATTTGGGCCAATTTAATGGGGCGTTTTTGGTGCAAAATGAACTACCGTCATGGTCGTGGTTGAGCCGAGCGAGAGTAGCAGGGTTTCGGCAAGACGCACCTGTGGGCAATAAATTCGAGCAGCTTCGTGACTCACTGGGTGACCCCAAAGCCCGCCGCTGGTTTCTCCATGACGAGGATATGCATCGCATGGTACGGCTTTGGACAGAGCGGCATCCTCTGCTTGACGCGCTTGATTGTCTTCCACAAACACTTGTGCATGGCGATGCCTTTCGCAGAAATCTGTTTGCAAGACGAACCACAGCCGGGCATATGCAAACCATTGCCATCGACTGGACCTATATTGGGATTGAGCCGATTGGAATCGAACTGGCTTCATTGGTTCAGGGCAGCCTATTCTTTTCAGAAGCCGATATCACACAAGCTCGTCAACTGGACCAACGGGTCTTTGAAGGCTATCTAGCCGGGCTGGAGGATGCAGGCTGGCATGGCGATCCCCGTCAAGCCCGTTTGGGATATACAGCAGGGTCGGCGATGATTTTTGGGATGGGGTATGGGGCATTCAAACTCAACGAACGTGTGTACCCTTGGCTTGAACAAGCATTTGGCCTACCCATTGATCAGTTTATGGTGCTTGGCGGTGAGCTAAACCACTTCTTTTTAGAGCTAGCAGATGAAGCACATAGGCTATTGAATATTGTCTAACTATTGAGCATCGTTTGTCAAAAATGAGCAAAACATAGCCTCGTGTCGGTCGTGATAAAACGTATTATTTGTGCCGATAGTCTTTTCCTGTCGCACTCTGGATGCAGGATTGTTGCCATGCCATGAGGTCGCTTCTCATTTGTGCAACCTTTTCCGGATGGTTTGCCGATAGATCATTGGATTCTGCAAGATCGTCATTGATGGCGTAGAGTTGCCACGTCTCACCATTGTCCAAACTAAGCAGTTTGTACTCATCCTCGCTCCAGGCCATCTGTAGATTGATATTGTCTGCCATGACGTTCGTTTGCCGTTTTGTGGGAGACTGAAAACCGATTGCCGTACCCCGACGGGCTTCATCCCCGTTTAAAATCGGCAGTACATCGGTGCCATCCAGAACTGGCTGATTCTCCATTTCTAGCCCAACGAGACGCGTCAAGGTTGGATAAAAGTCGCTGGTGCAAATCGGTGCATTGACAATACGGCCACCGCCAAGTTGCCCCGGCCATTCGACGATGCTAGGCACACGGATACCCCCTTCCAGCAGCGTAGCCTTTTTACCCCTGAATGGGCCAGCCGAGTTCATGTCATGAACATAAGAGGGACCGTTGTCGCTGCAGAACCACAGGATGGTGTTATCTGCCACGCCTTTTTCACGCAGAAACTGGCGGAGACGACCAATCTGGACATCCATAGCACTCAAACAACCATACCAATGCTGTTCTTCCATCGTCAAGTCGGGATACAATGCCCGCATATCATTCCCTGCGACGATGGGCGTATGGGGCGTGTGGAACCAAATACATGAGAAGACGGGCAACCCCGACGCTAGCGCACTATCCACGAAATCAAGGGCCTGATCGACGATAATGGCACAATCATCGCCAGCAAGATTTTCGTCAACGATTTGACCAGGGCCAGTCCAGTAAAGTCCCTTCCACCGTGTGCCCGATGTATCACCAAATTCGACGGGTTTATCCATAACGAAGCGGTATTCGGGTGTACCGATGGGTCCGCAATCGTGATAGTAGGGGTTATAGGTCGGCATCATTGATTCAGTGGAAAAGCACTTATCGAACCCGTGAATCCACGGTGGAGAATAGTGCTTTGGGTCAGCGGGAACAGGGAACTCCGATTGTTTGATCGTTTTGCTGAGCTGGCCGACATGCCATTTCCCAAAATGTCCAGTCGCGTACCCAGCGGTTTTCAGTGCTGTGGCGATGGTGATTTCCTCATGGGGCAGATGCCCGTCTCCAGCCCAAGGAATGTTCACGCGGAAAGGGTGTCGTCCAGTCAGACAACTGGCCCGAGTGGGAGAACAGACGGGAGCGGCTGCGTAGAATCGGTCCAACCGAATTCCTTCTGCGGCCATCGCATCGAGGTTTGGCGTTTTGACGGTGGCGTTGCCGTTATAGGCCACATCTCCCCATCCCTGATCATCGGTCATGACGAGAATGATATTTGGTAGCTGTGTCATAGCTGACCTCCTGATAGATATATTTGATAAATCGCTCAATTTAGACAAGCGGTGCCAGACTTGCAATACGCTTATTGAAAAGATACACTAGAGGTACGGGTATTTCTAATATTTTTGAGTATTTTATGCTCTGAGCGTACAATCGGCTAACTAAGCCTTGAGTCAAGGTAGATGTGACTATCACAACAGGATTCTAATGCCGAACTTTATCTTCAACATACGACAGATAGCTCGCTCCAAACCTCGAATCCGGCTTGTTGACGCGCTAGAACGTGGCAATGAGCGTCCAGAAAAAACGGTCTCGTTTGGAGTGAAACAATTTTTACGCGTTGATCTGAATAAAGCTGTATTCGGTCACCTCCTACAAAAAGATGGTGCAACCACGACTGACTCGGTAGCCCCAAGTGATGTCACCAAAAAGGTCTTGTTCAATTTGCGCCTGATGTCTTTAGGGCTGGTTGCCGCCGTTGTCGGTAGCCTAATGGTCTCGCCCTTGTTTCTTCTATTCAGTGCAGTCTGTCAAGTCTATTGCATGATTAGCTATTATCAGGAATCCTATAAGGCACTCGTCTATGAAAAAAGGGTGACCGTGAATGTGATTGATGCCCTCGTGGTGACAGGTGCTCTACTGGGTGGTATGGTGGTTGCCGCGGCTATTGCCAATTGGTTTGCAACGGCCATTCGTTTCATGATCGCCAAGACAGAAGACCATTCTATGCACCGGCTGGTCAAATTATTTGGCGAACAGCCCCACCATGTATGGATATTGCTTGACGACATGGAAGTTGAAATTCCCTTTGAACAGGTAAAGGTAGATGATATTGTGGTAGTGCCTACCAGCCAAATGATCCCCATTGATGGCACGATTATCTCTGGCGTTGGGCTTGTTGATCAGCAACGCTTGACAGGTGAATCACAGCCTGTTGAAAAAGGTCCAGGTGATCTGGTTTTGGCAGCAACAGTTGTCTTATCAGGCAAACTCTTTATCCAAGTGGAAAAGGCCGGGACCGAGACACTGGCCGCCAAAGTGGGCGATACCTTAAATCGGACCACCGACTATCGCATGAATATCCAATCGGATGCTATTGCCTTTGTGGATAAGATGTCAGTCCCCACATTGATCCTAAGTGGCTTCGCACTGCCGTTTGCGGGGTTGAGTGGTGCATTAGCCGTTTTGTGGAATGTTCCTGGCTATCGAATGATGCTTTTTGGTCCCTTGAATATGTTAACATATCTATACGTTTCTTCACAGAACAGCATACTTATCAAGGATGGCCGCTCGCTGGACTTATTGCGCGAGGTGGATACGATTGTCTTTGATAAAACAGGGACGCTCACCCTAGAACAGCCCCATCTAGCCAAAATTTATGTCTTTAATCATATTTCGGAAAATGAGTTACTCGTATATGCAGCGAGCGCAGAACAACGTCAACCCCACCCTATCGCCAAAGCAATTTTGCAGGCGGCTCGTGAGCGAGAGCTGTTATTGCATGGGGCCGACGATACTCACTACACAGTGGGCAATGGCATCAAGGCCAGTTTTGAGGGGAAGTTGGTGCATGTAGGCAGCAAACGCTTTATGTTGTCGGAAGCGATTGACATTCCTGCACAGTTTGAAGAGATGGAAGCCGCGATCTATGCACAGGGTTTCTCCGTGGTGATGGTCGCCATCGACGGGCAGCTTGCGGGACTTTTAGAACTGCATGCAACCATTCGACCCGAAGCGAAGAGTACGCTGGCAGCCTTACGGACATTGGGTATGGATATGGCCATTATCTCCGGCGATTATGAGGCCCCCACACGCTTTTTAGCCCAAGAATTGGGGATTCCCAACTACTTTGCCGAGGTGTTGCCAGAGGATAAAGCTGCTTTGATTAAAGTGTTGCAAGATGAGGGGCGTTCCGTCTGTTTTGTAGGAGATGGGATCAACGACTCGATTGCACTCAAGCAGGC
>JBCCFC010001005.1:0-5186 GCA_039029935.1 Chloroflexota bacterium | reverse complement strand
ATGTAAGCAGCTATTGTAAACAGAATAAGATTGCGCAAGAATTTGCACAGGCATTTGCCATCCGAGCAACAGATTTGACAATGATGGGTCAGATTGCTCTGATTATTAATAGCAAATCATTGTTTAATAATAGTCCCGGTGATAAAAATTTTAGGAAAAAATTATTGAAAGAAAATACCCTTGAAACGGTCGTTAATTTCTCTACATTCAGAAACCATCTTTTTGCATCAACAGATGCACCAGCCACTGTTTTAATCTATAAGTCAATGGTTGATGACGGTGATTCGATGGTATTATACTGCACACCGAAACCTGCCAAGGATGAAAGTGCATTATTACATATCACAGTGGATATGTCCGAGATTCAATTCATCCCACGCAATCAGTTCTTATCTTTAGATTGGACATGGAAAATTGCGATGTGGGGAACGCAAAGAGACTCTGAGCTACTCGCTAAATTTAAAAATACAATAACGATTGAACAGTATATCAATGAAAAAGATAACTGGTATAAGGGTGTTGGGCTACAAAAGCCAGGGGAGAAGGTTGTCGAGGCTCCAGAAATTGCCCATTTGCATCTTGTCATAACAGATTCATTGAGTCGGTATTGGGATGGCTCTATTGAGTTGAAACGAGATAAAGACACACATGAACCTATCAAAATCGGTAAAGATTTTCGTCGTTCTGGTGTAAATCCCAAAGAGCTATATTCCAAACCGCATGTTCTGATTAAGCAGGCGCAGAAAAACAAAAAGTTTTGTGCATCTTATGTTGATTTTGACTGCGCTTTTCAAAGCTCGGTTCATGGTATTTCGTCAGATAATCCAGAATCCCTAAAAACATTGGTTGCTTTTTTGAACTCCTCTTTTGCCACGTATTTTCTATTTCTGACAACAGCAACCTGGGGTGTTGAACGTGAAATCGTTAATTTTACAGAAATGCTTCAGTTGCCAAGCAACATTTTGGAGCTACCCAAGGCTTCGACTATCACTTTGTCCAAAAAGGTGGATCAAATCTGTGAGCTAATGGCGCAAGGATTCTCAGATTCATCTGTTGAGGTCTTACAGGTTGAAGAGGAAATTGATAAGATTATTTATGACTCGTTACAACTGTCCCCCGGTGAAAATGCATTGATTGAGGATGTATTACAATATAGTCTCGATTTTTTTCAAGAAGGGGCAGACTCAATTGCATATGCACCAGTCGGTATAGAACAGATTGAATTATATGCCGAAACGATCTGCAAAACGCTCAATAGCATCCTGCGATTTGGAAAAACAACAGTGTGGGCTACGGTCTATCATAGCAACGAGGGTAAAACGTTGCCGTTCAATCTTGTGTCTTTATATTTCAACTTGCAACAGTCAGCCAATACTGTACTGCGCGTTCATACCGACCTTGATGATCAACTAGCCCAAATCAATCAGCAACTGCGTGAACGCTATACAGAAAATCTTTACATACGAAGGCATCTAAAAATGTATGGTGCCGATACAATTGATATTGTGAAACCAAATGAGCAACGATTTTGGAGCCGATCCATTGCATTCAAAGACGCAGATTCAATCCTTGCAGAAGGTGTCAACACAAAGCAACCATAGAACACAATTTGAAAGCCCAAGAGGATTTGTATGTCTTTAGGAAGTCTACGAGAAGCGGTTGGTACGCAAAGCCAAGTCCCTGCAATTGTTGATAATAGCTTTGAACAGGGGTGTCTTTATATTTTGACTGAGGCATATAAACGGCTCCATAAAAACTATATCCGCAATTGGCATGAGAATATGTATACAGCACGTCTGATAGTGCACATGGAACAGATTCGTGATGAAGAAGATATCAATTTGCTGATTGACCCTGAGTGTTATCAATATTTTCAAGAAATTTTAGCAGAAGATAATAATCCAGACACGGCACCACGAATCGACATTCGTCTCAAAGGTGGGTGGGCAAATCGTGATGTCTACTATGGCATGGAAGCGAAGATTCTTGTTGAAACCGACTGGCAAACACGAGATGCATCAAAGCTGAGAATTCGCTATATAAAAACGGGTATTGCTCATTTTGTTCAAGGCGAATACTCACCAGTGATAGCAAAAAGCTGTATGGTAGGGTATGTTGCTCAAGGTTGCCCCCAACAAATTGTTTCAAAGATCAACAGTTATCTTGACTCAAAAAATCGAAGTTCTGAGAAAATCGAAAATCGTCAGACAATAAATGATTGTCCAGATTGTTACACCTCTCACCATATCCGTATGACTGACGGTCAAGCCATTCGCTTACAACATATCATGTTAGATTTCACATAAAACAGGAGAAACACAATGGACGCATTGGTGCTAGAACGAAAAAACGAACTCACTCTTCGTGACATCATGCTTGACGAACCGCTGGGACCCCACGATGTCCGTATCGATCTGCACACTGTTGGCATCTGTGGCAGCGATGTCCACTACTACACACACGGTGCAATTGGCCCATTTGTGGTGCGTGAGCCGATGGTGTTGGGGCATGAAGCATCGGGCACAATTACAGAGGTTGGTGATCAGGTGAGTCATCTCAAGGTGGGCGACCGCGTTTGTATGGAACCAGGCATCCCCGACCCCAACAGCAAAGCGACGCAACTGGGTATTTACAACCTGGACCCGGCAGTCCGTTTCTGGGCAACACCACCTATACATGGTGTCCTGCGCCCCAGCGTGGTCCATCCGGCCTTCCTCACCTTCAAGCTGCCTGACAATGTAGGTTTTGCTGAAGGGGCAATGGTCGAGCCGCTGGCAGTGGGGATGCACGCCGCAGCCAAGGCGAAGATTACGCCCGGTGATATTGCCGTGGTGATGGGGGCGGGTCCGATTGGTATGGTGACGGCATTGTCGGCATTGGCGGGTGGGTGTAGCCAAGTCATCATGACAGATGTGCAGCAGCCCAAGCTCGATTTGGCAGCAACATTGGGTGCAATTACCCCTGTGAATGTAGCCGAACAGAATCTTGTGGAAGTGGTGAACCAGTTGACCGATGGTTGGGGTGTTGACATTGTGTTTGAGTGTAGCGGTAATGAACGCGCCGCCGCTAGTGTCTTTGAACCGCTCTGTCCAGGTGGCACAGTCGTCTATGTCGGCATTCCGCTGCAACCAATCGCCTATGACGTAGCGAGTGCGCAGGTCAAGGAGGCACGAATTGAGAACATCTTCCGCTATGCGCATGTCTATCCTCGTGCGCTGGCGTTGATGGGCAGTGGGCAGATTGATGTGAAGCCGTTGATTACGGATACGTTTGCGTTTGCGGATAGTGTGAAGGCGTTTGATTTTGCGGTGGAGATGCCAGCGACATCGGTGAAGGCACAGATTGTGTTGTAAGGTTACCTGATTTATAAGATGATTTGAATCAGGTCCATTATTGAGCATATCTGTTTTGCTATAACGGAACAGAAAACCAAGCTAGCTTGTGCAATAAGTGTCCAAATACTAAGATTTTAGTTATGGTTATCATTGAAACAAGTGTTTTTACAAAACAAGTTCAAAAATTGCTGTCCGATGAAGAATATCGGCAGCTCCAAACTGAATTAGTTATTTGACCCAATTCAGGGCCAGTAATAAGAGGAAGCGGGGGCTTACGCAAAGTACGGCGGAGTGCTAAGGGACGTGGAAAACGAAGTGGTCATCGAGTTATCTACTACTGGGCGGTCAATCAAGATCAATTGCTGATGTTACTGATTTATCCGAAGAATGTACAGGATGATTTGTCCCAAGAGCAGATAAAGGTTTTAAGAAAAATAGTGGAGGAAAAGTATCCATGAACGACGAGTTGTTTGCAGAGCTATTAGAAAGTGTCCGCGAGGGTGGAGAAATTTTGCAAGGCAGCAAAGAACCCTCTCGTCAATTTTTTATTGCCCTACCCGATGTGAAAAAAATACGAGAACAATATGAACTCACGCAAGGCGAGTTTGCATCATTAATGGGAGTCAGCATCAAAACGCTCCAAAATTGGGAGCAAGGTTTCCGCGCACCTCAGGGGGCAGCACGGATATTGCTTCATATTTTTGATAAACATCCAAATACCCTATGGGATGCTGTTCAGCCAGTGACGATTTAATCTATTACCTTGGATTGAACACATAAAGGATTAACAGGATGAAAGAGAAAATACTACTCGATCCCGCATTCCGCCGTATGGCAAATATCTTTTCCGATGAGGACTTAGCGCGGATCCATGCTGTTGCAGATGTAATCTGGGCTCAAGATGAACAGATGCCCACCGAGCAGCTAGAAGCAATTCGTGAAGATATCGTTGCTATCATCACAGGGAACTGGCGACATGGTGATGTGACCCGCTTTCCCAAACTGCGTGCTATTTTAGAAGTGGGTGGCGGATTCCCATCGCCAGACAGCCTCGACTATGCGCACTGTTTTGTCAACAATATCTACGTGTTGAGTTGCGCACCTGCCTTTGGCCCCGCCGTTGCAGAGATGGCATTGGGGTTGACATTAGCCTGCTCGCGCCAAATCGCTTGGACAGACCGTGCCTTCCGTGCTGGTGGCAGTGAACCTGACAATGAACCCAACTGGAGCCATACGGAATTCGCAACCGAGATCGGTGACACCTTTACCCTCTTTGGTCGTCAGGTTGGCTTTATCGGTTTTGGTGGGTTGGCACAGGCACTCAGACCCCTGTTAGAGCCATTTGGTTGTCCCATTCAGGTCTATGATCCGTGGCTGACCGACACCTATCTGCACCGTCAAGGTGTGGAGCCTGTTGATTTGGAAACGCTGCTGTCAACCTCACGCGTCATCTATGTATTGGCCGTGCCATCATCTGGCAACAAAGCCATGCTGGATCGTGAAAAGCTGGAATTGATTCGTGAAGATGCCATCTTTCTATTGATGAGCCGTGCGCATGTCGTTGATTTTGATGCCTTGACGGACCTATTGGCGCAAGGCCGCTTCCGTGCAGGCATTGATGTCTTCCCCAAGGAACCGCTAGAGTTGGATCACCCCATCCGCAAAATCCATCATGCCGTACTCTCGTCACACCGCGCTGGGGCAATGGATGATAGCATTCGCAACGTGGGTACACTGGTCGCTGATGATATCGAAGCGATTTGCCAAGGGCTGATCCCGCAAGCAATGCAAATGGCGAGACCTGAGTTTATTCGTTTACGCGGATAGAAAGCGGTGGGTCGGTAGGTCGGT
>JBCCFC010001004.1:0-5189 GCA_039029935.1 Chloroflexota bacterium | reverse complement strand
TTACTTTTTTTCAACCCTTTCGTCAATCTCTTCTATCATTGCCTTTTGGATAACTCAATAAATCTCATTGTGTTCCAATCGTGCTGTGCTATATATGCTCTCCGACAAACTGCTAGCGTTCAATAATCACCACGTCATCTGGTACATACCCATATCCTGTTTATTGAATCCTGTAATCCACCCAACCTTTACTTCCACCCATTACCAAGTAAAATAAGCGCATGATACAATCAAACGCACAAACAGCAATACAATCAAACTATAACGCGCTCCACCGATTTCGTTACACGAACAATGTCTACTTTCAGGATGGTCAGGCACTCACCATCATTCTCACCGCACTCTGTTATCTGACGGTTGCGGTTTCGCTTGATGCGGCGGGCTATGTGAAGACACTGACCCTGTTGATGCCTGTGACCTTGGGGTCGATTCTGGTCGGGACGCTGATGTCCTTCAGCCGCTTCGATGGCTTCTTTGCCCTCACCCACAGCATGTTCACGGGCTTTGCGTGGATACTCTACATGATGACCAGTTTGGTTGAACCATCTGACATCAAACCATTTTTGGATAATGGTATCCCCGAATTGCAAGCGCAGGTCTACTACATTCTGCTTCAATTGTTAGAGTGGGTGGATGATGCGTTACGCAACACGGCCAACCAGGACAATTATGTGTTTATTTTTGAGTTGGCCTTTCTGATCTGGTGGCTCACCTTTTTGGGGACGTGGTCCATTATCCGTTATGGTTACACGTGGCGCGCCATCATCCCCGCTGGAGCCGTGCTGGTTATTAACACCTATTACGCACCCGATTCCACCTTTGGATTCTTTGTCTTCTTCTGTCTTATCGCCCTCCTTCTACTGATTCGTACCAATTTGGCCGAAAATCAGATGCGTTGGCGCGAACAGCGTGTCTACTTTAATCCTGACATTGCCATTGATGTGTTGCGCAATGGCTTCACCTTCACAGTACTAGTGCTGGGAATTACCATCCTTGGCCCCAGCTTGGGACGCAATCCACAGGTACGCGGCGCGTTGGCACCCATTAACGAGCAGTGGCAAGAGACTACCGAACGTTGGAGCCAGCTTTATGAGGGCATCAATCGCCAGACCGTGCCTGTAGGTTCCTCGTTTGGTCGTTCATTGACATTGGGTGGGGCGCGCAATGTGACCGATACACCCGTCATGCAGGTAGACGCCGCTGTCGGTCGCTACTGGCGTGCTGTTGTGTATGATATGTATGATGGGCGGGGCTGGATGAATACAACCGATGTCACACGTGAGTATGAAGCACAGACCCCGATTCCCGTCGGTGGCTGGGGGCAACGTCGTCCCATCACGCAGACCATCACGTTGCTGAATACCACAGGCGGTGTCATCTTTGGGACGCCTGATATTCGTCGTAGCAGTGTTCCCCTTTCTGGATTGATTCGCCCCAGTACCAGTGAGGCCATTTTCTATCCACCTGGCTCGGCCAATGTGGATGTGGGAGAAGCTGTGGCTGACACTGGGGGCGAACTGGTCCAGGCATATGAACTTACCTGGAGCCGTTCCACCGTGCCGTTGGAGATTGGCGATAGCTATACGGTTGTGAGCCACTACGCCGACATCACCCAACGCGCGCTCCAAGAAGCAAGCACAGACTATCCACCGCAAATTCTTGAGACCTACCTACAACTACCTGAAAATATGTCAGCGCGTGTGATGGAGACTGCACGGACTATCGCTGAAGGTCATCCCACTGCCTATGCCAAAGTAAAGGCGGTGGAAACCTATCTGCGTGGCTTTGAGTATCGCGAGGATATTGAGGCCCCTGCGCCCGATGTTGATCCGGTTGAGTATTTTCTCTATGATATCCAAGCAGGCTACTGTGATTACTACGCCACCTCGATGGCGGTGATGTTACGCAGTTTGGGCATTCCTGCGCGCACGGCCAGTGGCTATGCCGAGGGTGCGTTTGATGAGGAAGGCAAAGTCTTTGTGGTGACAGAGCGCGATGCACACACATGGGTTGAGGTCTATTTCCCCAACTATGGCTGGATTGAGTTTGAGCCGACGGCGGGTGAGAGTGCGTTGATTCGGCCTTCGGGCAATGAAGCAAGTACTGGTGGTCGGAATGATGTCAACCCTATCAACGCTGGTGATGAGCAGAACCCATTTGAGGATGAACTGTTGCAGGATGATCTCAACGCAGGTGGCCCCAACATTCCCGAAGATGGTGAGTTACTCACTGGTGAAGGTGAGATTCAACGAGGCTGGGGGTACTGGCTGTGGTCGTTGCTGACACCGATACTCCTGATTGTGGGGCTGACCGTGATTTGGCGTACCCGTTTTGTGGGGCCAACCGCCTTTACGCCAGACCTGCCCTTCTTGCTCTATGATCGCATGGAACGCTGGGCAATTCGGCTTGGATTCCGCCCTTATCAAACCAATACGCCCTATGAACAGGCACGGACATTGAGCAAAGCCCTGCCTGAAGGCAAACCACAGATTGACACCATTACAGATACGTATGTGCGCTATCGTTTTAGCCCAGAGCAGAGTGAGCAGAGTAGTGAATCACAAACAGCACAGCCAGCACAGTCAACACCCCAGCCTATATCCCAACCTACACCCCAGTCATCTCAAGTGATTGGGGCATGGCAACAACTTCAACCGATGTTTATCCGTTCATGGCTGCGCAACACGATTGATCGCTTTTTGCGCAGAGTTGGCCTTGCAGGTCTTTTCCGTGGACGTGGTTCACAACATCCTTACAACTTGGATGAGTAGAGGTCGGTATTCGGTAAGTCAGTATTCGGTAGGTCGGTGTCTTTACTGACTCACCGAATACTGACCTACTGACCCACCGAATACTGACCTACTGACCCATCGAATACCGACCTACTGATCCACCGAATACCGCCTACGGCTCTGTCAAAATCGACGGAAGGAAGAAGTAGTGCATTTCAGGTGTAGGCGTTGTCGTTGCTGTCGGCATATTGGTCGCTGTTGACGTATTTGTGGCAGTTGGTGTCAATGTTAGGATAGTCGCCGTTGATGTCGGTCTACTGGTCGGGCTCAATGTTGGGATTGGTGTATTGGTTGGGATTGGTGTATTGGTGGGGATTGGTGTATTGGTTGGGATTGGTGTATTGGTTGGGATTGGTGTATTGGTGGGGATTGGTGTATTGGTTGGGGTTGGTGTATTGGTTGGGGTTGGTGTATTGGTTGGGGTTGGTGTATTGGTTGGGGTTGGTGTCAATGTTAGGGTTGGCGTAAACGTTGGTGTCGGTGTTGCAAGAATGGCATCGGCGATGGACAAGGTGAGTGATTCAGAATGGGATGATGGTGTGCTATCTGTTGTCACTGCAAACGGCTCGCCATCGGAATCGAGCGGCACAACACGAAAGTGATACTCACTCGCTAACATTTCGGTGATAACATGACTATCGGTAAAGACAGTTATCGTTTCAAACCCTGCTTTGGCTTGTGTGCCGATCAACGTTTGGGGTGAGTCAGACTCATCGCCATACACCTCATAGGCAGCAACTTCAGTTGCCCCATTCCAACTATAGGCCAACTGAATCGAAAGTGTTGTGGTGATTGTGTCCGTCGCCAGACTACTCGAATTGATGCGGCTGGCCGTCGTGTTTGTCATAATCTCGCGCACGACGACCAAATCCGGTGTCGTTTGCGGATATCCCACCCAAGGAAAACGGTAGGAGCGATAGGTCATCATTGAGGGTGGCAAATGCATCTCGAGGAGCGTTTGACCATCCCGTGTTACTTCGCTCAGGGTAGTGGTTGAACTGCCCCACGAGATAAGCGTATTCCCATTGGGAAGCCGTTGCGAATTGCCCAAAAACCCCCCATGCACATCGGGCGTGTGACGGTGTTCCCAGACCAATGTGGCCGTCATGTTTTCTTCATCTAGTGCATACTCGACCACGCGGGAATAGAAGCCCAAACGGTTGTCAAAAATGGTCAGGTTGCCATTATCCACACGACGGGCATCATGTTGCTTTTCAAACTGGACATGTTCCGTACCAATGGCATTGATAAACTCAAAATCGTTCTTGAGTCCACCCAGTCGCCACATAACCTCGCCTGTCTCTTTGTTAATCTTGACCACCGCATACTGATCACGATTAGACACCAACAGATTGCCATCTGTATCTAAATCAACCGAGTTACAATGCACAGCGTCTATACGGCTGGACAACAGGCTTTTGTAGGTTTCGGTAATAGCAAAGTGATCTTCGCTGCGCCATTCAAAGACAAGCGCACCATCATCATCAATTTCTTGCAGATGGCAATCGACATAAACGGCATTAGGATCGCCATCTTCCACGACTTGGCTCATGTCGATGGCGCGCTCACTATAAATGAGCAACATCAGGTTGTTATTGGGCAGGCGTATAATGTCATGAAAATCAGACTGATTCTCGGTGGCAGGGGTAACTGGGTCAAGAATGTTATACGATGCATTCTGAAGATGATGCACACCAAACCAAGATGCATAGGAAAGCAACTCATCTGAAAGTACCTTAAAATCATGCATATGAATATCGGGTACGTTTGTTGGCCGATAATAGTAGACAGGCTCACCATTGTCATCCAGTATCAGCAAATAGGATTCATAATCTCCAACCCCAATTCGTCTTGGGTAGGGTGAAATAAAGATATAGCCCTCACCCATTGACGGTAGGGTGACGGTTTCGCTCGTCGTTTCTGAATCTATGAGAGTGGCCGTAGGCGTGACAAGCGTGGGCAACGGCAAATCATCAGGAAGCGTCCAATAGGTTTTCGGGGTGGGTGTTTGTGCTTGCGTCAATGTGGCTAGCAGTGTTGTACATAGAAACACGGCTATACCAACCATGCTCAGAATAAATAAACGATTTTTCATAGAATAGGAAAGTATAAAATCAGCTAGTCAGGTTGTCAGGTTGTCAGTTAGTCAGCTAGTCAGTTAGGCCGTTCCACAAAATAAATTACCCACATGCTCGCGGAGTTAGGCAGGGGAACCCTCTGGGTCCTAATGCCGGCGTTCTCATGTACAACCCGCAATAGAGATTACACGCAGTAGAAATTAGTCTGACCAATTTTCTCGTTTTGGTCCGCTTGCGTGTGAGAAGGTTGCTCCTCGAAAATATCTTCTAAGGTAGGACCCCAAATGTCGGGGTCAGGTTCAGGAATATCATGAACCGA
>JBCCFC010001003.1:0-5192 GCA_039029935.1 Chloroflexota bacterium | reverse complement strand
CCCCACAATGTTTGTCTCTATCTTCAGCGTATCGACATCACTGGCTGTGCCAAACTGCAACCCAATACCCAATTCGAGGCTATCGGTACTTAATCCTCCAATATCAGCTTCATCCAACAGTGACCAGAAGTCCTGCTTCTTCAAAAACGCAGACGCGCCAAGATGGTACGGACCATCCATACGGTGTGGAACCATTCCTGCCCCACCACTGCTAGACGACCCGCCCAAATTCCATTGAAGGATATATGGTTTCAGTTTTTCAGCCAGTTCACCATATTTCATATGTTTGATTTACGATTTTTGATTTGGGATTGACGATTTGAGATTGACGAGTTACGATGCACGGCAACGCCACTAATCGTCAATCGTTAATCTTCAATCTTCAATCCAATGGTCCCAAGGGTCAGCAGCGCCGACCGGAGACAAAATCAATTCATCCTGCGCAACCACATATTCCGCTTTGTCCACCAGAAACCGTTCAATCCCCAAAACGCCATCAATCTCTTTGCCCGAATCAGGCAACTCGACAAACTGTCCCGCAGGTAACACACAACCATCCAGCGGTCTGCCCATGCCATCGGCCAACTTGCCATCGTCACGCAACATATAGCCCGTTCCGGTGATACCAGCACCCTCAATCCCGGCAATCGCTCTTTGCACAATCATGGCTCCATCTATCGTGTGTTCTATCACGACATCAGGTCCAGCAAATTTGAGTAATTTCTCTAATTCGTATTTGCATGTTGTCGTGCCATCACGATATTGTCGTGTTGAAATGCCCGTTTCAAGCAACACATCGACAGCGGTCCAGCCATCCCAAGCCGTCTTAATCATCTGCTTCATCTGTCTCTCAATGGGCAGTACACCCCACATCTCAAAGATTAAGTCCACATCGACATCATGTACGCGCCAGATGCCATCATAAACAGAAATATCTGAAGCGTTACTGTGGTATTGAACTTCAATCCACTCTTCTGTCGCCTCGTCCTGCACATAAAAGGTCTTGCCATCATATGTGCCAGGCTCTTCGAGAACGACTTCGTAATAGTTTTCGGTGTCAAGCTGTGGACATCGCACCATCAAACCGTATGCACCGGGTTCAATGACCACATCTTGCATCACGGTCTCCCCTGTTTCTTCATCTATCGCTTCAACCGGATTGACGTCAAGTGAAACCCAATCGGCCGTTTGGTAGAGGGTGGATGGGTCAATTTCGCCGGACCAAAGATGAGCAGATTGCCAGTTTTCTATATCACCGGGTGCGCTGGCGACACGATGTAGTTCCACGCGCAACGGCCATGATGGGTTCCCAACCTTCCCCACTTTGACGGAGATTTCACCCAATACCCACGACGGTGTATCAACAGGGATAACAATCGTCTGCCACAAATCCCGTATACCCTGGACAGTGATGGTTGCCCCAACGCCCTCCTCAACAAAGGAACCAGACTCATCATCAATCTCGGCATAGTGGGGTCTGGTAATCGTTACTGGGTGTCCACTCTCTTCCAGAGGGTGATCCACGCTCAAATCCAACTCAAACCCACGTACCCCGCGCATCTTGCCAACAATGCCTGCCAAATTCCAGTGAGCTGTCCCCGAAATCACAACCAAATCTTTGACCCGAAGCCATCCCAGACCACCCGCCTCATCCCAGATATCATCGGCAGGTTCTAACCATATTTTGGTTGACGTGTAGGTCTGAAAGGGTTGTTCGCTCACACTTTCAAAGACATATACGCCATCATTCAGGGTGCTTCCATGTACGCGTACAGGCTGGTCGAGTAGAACGCGGTCTTTCTGCAACAATGCCCCACTGATGTCATACAGCATCCCCATTTTGGAAAAACCTACCTGATTTGAGTGCAGCCCCCATCCAAGCGACTGTGTGTAAGATGCAGATGGGTTGTGGACATGCTTGCCGCTTAGGTCTTGGTAATAGACCCAATCCAACATCGCATACATGCCCATGGCGCGCACGGTTGCCTGATGCCCACCCCGTGCGCGCTCATCGGGCAGTAGCCGAGGCCATGCGGACCCTGGCACACCGCCCTCTTGCGCACCATGCAGAATTTTGTCACGGAGCATCTCGGCCTCATGGGGTGACATGTCGGATTGCGAGACGATCACCTCTCGACGACCATATCTTGTAACGCTCTGCTCATTCTCAGCCCACGTGGTCTCGCCGCTGATATCGCCATCGGGTGTGGTGTGGGTGTACATGACTTTCACGCGATTGCGCATGGTGGCAAGCGAAACACCTAACCCATTGCGCCCATTGAGGACTTCATCAATCTTGCCCCACCAAACTTTCTGGCGGTTGACGTCCTCCAGATGAAGATAGCAACCCAACCAGCGCATGACCTCGTTCAGCCCAATCTCGTCGCCCTTGACAACGCACTCAGCAAGCTGCGGTCCCCCATAGCGACTGGCAATCAATTGGCGCGGCATCACGGTCAATCCTGTTAAGAGTACATTGCCCTTATCGTCATACACACTCGCTGAAAACATCACGTACACCCCATCCACATCTCATCTACACTATACCTGCTGCTCAATCAACTCATCGAGCGTTTTCTTCCCCGGCTGCTTGGTAGTGGGCTTTGCGGAAGCAGCCTCTTTGCTGACATGCTTCGTCGTATTGGGTGGTGGCGTTGCAACCTGCACCTTGCTCAACGCCTCTTCATCCCCCGGTGACAAGTCTTGCTCAATGACATCTGCCAGAGACGGCTGACCCATTTCGGCATCTGTTTCAATGACAACATCATCGGAACCATCGGTGGTGCCATTGGGATCACCATTCGCCTCATCGTCAATCAATCCTGTCTGCTCACGTGCTTGTGCCTCCATTTGCTGATTTATTTGCTCATCAGCGTTCTGCAAATCAGTGACAACCGAAGAATTCATGCATAACGACTGCACCTGTGCTTCTAGTCGCGCAATCTCCGCTTCATTTTCAGCAATTTGCGCACGACGTATCTTATTTTCCTGTGTCAGCAGCACAATCCGCTCCTGATTCACCCCGACTTGCACCAACGTCTGTTGACGTACCACATCCAAATTCAAATTCATGCTTACCCCCTTTATTAGTGAAAAATGAATAGTGAAGAGTGAAAAGTGAAGAATGTGGAGTTGATGTTGCTCTTTCACTATTCACTGTTCACTATTCACTACCCGATTGTGTCAATCCTCGGCGCATAATCCACCGTCACTGCGGCAGACTGACCAAGATTTGCGCCCCCATTGCGGTTTGCCCAGAGAACCGTGATGGCTTGCGTTTCGTTGGGATAGACCCACAACGCACCGCCATGCTTGCGTAAAAATGCAGCGCGTGTATGTCCATTCGCTACATACGCCAGATTGTGCTGCTCGTCATACACAACTGTTCCCGACCCCGCCACCATTTCCAGATGGACTAAGTTGTAAGCGGGTAAAATGACCACCTGTTCTAGAGCAACACTGCCAGCAACAGGTGAACGAGCCGTCAAGATAAATTCAACCCCATCATTGGTGGCCTCCGTCCCACCGGGTGGCAATGCAAAGGTCCCCAAGTCCACCATCTGTGCGCCACCAGAGAGCCGCCGTTCATTACCCGGTGTCCCCAAATGGATCCATGCCGTATTGCTGACCAGATGGCCTTGGATATAGACACCCACAGTGGCACTTGAAACACAGGCAATCAGTCGATACATACGTCCTTGACAGTGGTCCAACTGTTCATGGCTGAGTGCTGACCGACAGACAGCCTCTTTGTGAATCTGTGGATGATTATCATCCCAAGACAGAGAACCACCATTGAGTGTGGTGTCCATAAAGTTGGCCGTGTATCCGACATGGTTGCCAATCCAGATATGCCCTGCTGCCCCCACACTGACGGTGACTCGTGCAGGTGAACGCATGGCTCCGATGACGTGCGCATAGTGGATATTCTGTTTGCTGCCGTTGGTGATGTTGGCATTGACCAGCGAAACCGCTTCAACCTTTGACCAATACGGCAATCTCGTCCACTCAACCTGCAACGTCCCTGCCACCCAATCTCGATGAAAGGCTCGTTCTGCTTTACTCTCTGGCAGGACAATCCGACCCGATATGAGCTCGGATTGATACCACTCTGAGTGATTGTTGGCTCGATATGCGACATAGACAGGCTTGGCTCGATACCCATTGCGTCGATGTCGTTCCTCAGCCGTGCGTAAAAGCTGCTCGAGCTGAGAGAAGAAAGCCTTGACCTCAGTTGTCGTCCCACCAAAGGCAACAGGGCAGGATTCGGTCACCATATCCCCCTCAAAGGTAAACCGATTGGTGTCGGTATCTTTGGTGAAGCTACGTTGCAATGAAGTTGGCGCATAGACCGCCCCATGCACAACCGTTCCTGCTGTCTGCTCCCCGTTTAAGGCAAGATAACCAATACGTGGCTTGGCTAAACTGCTTGTCGCCACTATCTGATCGCTCAAATCTGGGTCACGCTGATACGCCGAAAAATACAACACCAAATCCACAGCCACTCTCCACTGTCAACTCTCAACTTTCCACTCCTAAGAAACAAGAACTTTTAGTACAAAATATTTTACTTCAATTCTGTTTCTTTGCGATTGAACCGCCGAAGGCGGTGGAGTTACTCCTAAAAAACAAGAATTTTTAGTGTGAAATATTTTACTTTAATTCTGTTTCTTTCCGTTTGAACCGCCAGAGGCGGTCGGGTTACTTTCAACTATCCACTATCGCCTGCGCCAACTAATTTCTTTCGCCACCCGTCGAGTCATGCCATCCGCGTCTAACTCGACATTGACATAAACATAGATGGGTGGCAAGTCCATCCTTGGTTGTCTCGCCTCCTCCCAGAATATCCGCTCAATCCCCCGGGATTGCTGATTGTTCAGCACATGAGCAGGTTGTGGAAAATACATCAATTCCCGTCCCTGCTCACCAACCCAACGCAACCCTTGTGCCATACCCCCTGTTGCTAAACCGGGAATGATACCGCCGCCAAAGTTCCAGTTGCCCAAGTTAAGTGATGGCAATTTTAAGCTCGGCAGATTGGACCAAGCCCCCAAGCTCAACTCTGGCAATTTTAGGCTGGGCAGATTGGACCAAGCCCCCAAGCTCAAGTCTGGTAATTTTAAACTCGGTAGATTGGACCAGCTACCCAGAACAAGGGATGGCAATTTTAACAACGGTACATTGGACCAACT
>JBCCFC010001002.1:0-5195 GCA_039029935.1 Chloroflexota bacterium | reverse complement strand
TTCAGCTTTGTACTCTTGAAACATCCTCTTTATAATCCTATATGACCCTTATACGCATCAGAACCCTTGCTCTATTCGCGAAAGTTTCTCCCTTCTACCTCTGGTTGCGGGAATTGCTGCATAGTGACACTCTTTGTCGGTGTTTCCGGCCCTCTGCCAATGCAAGGCCAGTCGTCCAGCTTGAGCGTTATCTGCTGGGTAAAGGTGCTCAATGGTGGTGGCGATTTCCGCATGAAGTGCCGTTTTTTCGTTCGGGTCTAGCTCCATGAGGACACCATCTCGGATTTTGGCGTGGCTAAATTGCCAGCCTTGGTTTCGGAACTCAAGGATAGCTGCATCTGCACACAGCGGTAACCACTCGTTCTCGATATCTAGCCCTAGCCCAATAGCCAAGGTTGACATCAAGGCGACATCCAGTGCGCGCCCCGCCACAGCCGCTTTTACCAGCAATTGTCTTGCCCAAGCGGGTAAACGATTGAGCCGTTTTTCGACAATGCCCCAGATACCATTGGTGATGATCTGTTTTGGCAAGACCATTTCGGTGATATTGCCCAAACGACCTGCACTATCGGCCAAGCTACGGACCACCTCAACGGCAAAAAAGGCGTTCCCCTCTGTTTCCTCTTGCAAAAGTGTCTGGATATCGGCCCGCTTGCCCGCTTCACCGAGCATGGCCGTACTCAAGTCGGCCATCGCCGCTGAGGATAACCGTTCCAGTGGAAAGTAGGTCATCTCTGGCACCAAATCAGGCAGATCAGGTCGCTCATCGTGACGATACGTTGCAAATATGAGCAATTGTTTATTCTCAATCTGCCGTGTCAAATAGGGTAACGGCAGGAGGCTGACATCGGCCCAGTGTACATCTTCAAGTATCAAAAGGATGGGTCTGTCTAGCTGTTGAAAGAGCCGAGACAACGTGGTAAACAAGCGGACTTGTGCAGCATTACTGTTGAGTTCAGGGGCAGGGGCGACTGGATGCCCGATGAGCTGGGCAATGTCAGGAACCAAAGGTAGCAGGATGCTTGCGGTCAAGTTCTCGATTTCGGTGAGCGCGATCACCAATTGACGGAGTGGTTCGTGCCATAGTCCATAGGGCATCGTGCTATCATCAATCGCTTGACCACGCAGCACAAAGAAACCAGAGACCAATGCCTGTGTCTGGAGTTCATCCATCAAACGCGTTTTGCCCACACCACTTTCCCCACCGATGAGCCGCGCCGATCCCTTACCAGACTGCGCTTGCGTTAACGCGGCCAGCAATTGCGCTTCTTCCTCTTCACGCCCCACAAAGGTGGCCGCTTGTAGATAGCTCTCACGGATGGCGGTTGTTTCTGACGGTATGGGTTGGTTCAATGCCTCAGCAAGTGCTGTCATCACGTCCGTTGCGGACGCAAACCGTTCTGCTGCTGTCTTAGCAAGGAGACGAGCCAAAATCGGCTGTACCCGTACATCTACACCCGTCCAGTCCGGCTCTGCATCTAACACACGGTCGAGAAACGCATAGTCAAAGGGGGCAAATGGATGTTCATCCGTCAGCATTTGATAGAACAGGACACCAACCGCATACAAATCAGCCACCCGACTATGCGCCTGCCCATCAAACAATTCGGGGGCCATATAAACGGGTGTCCCTGCCGAATCGGAGCCACGAGTCTGGTCGCTAACGGAAAGGCCAAAGTCCAACACACGCACAGCCCCATCGCTGACCAGAACATTGTCTGGCTTTAAATCGCGGTGTAAGACCCCACGCCTGTGCAGATAGGCCAATGCCTGCAATAGCTGCTGAATGAGTTCGATGCTGCGTTCAAAGGGCATGTTTTGAGCCGAATCCAGAATGTTCTGTGATTCTGGCAGATAGGTCATCGTGAAGAAGGGCTGCCGTGCCTCATCAAAGCCATAGTCGAGGACACTGATGATATGTGGATGACGCAGACCTGCCAATGTCTGAAATTCATGTGCCAAGGCCAATAGGAGTTCATCCGTTGACTGTGGGGACGTCCCTCGCTGCTTATGTGCTGGTAATTTGAGAACGCGCTTGAGCGCAACGATATCGCCTGACAGTCGGTCAGTGGCACGGTACACTGCGCCCATGCCACCCTGACCAAGCTTTTCATGAAGATGGTAGCGATTGTGAATTGTTTGTTGTTGATTGGTTGTGTTCGTCATCATGAGGATAGTGTAGCATGTGCCTCAATCCGCTCCAAAGCGGCCATCAGCGCGGGAACGCGGATCGGCTTGGAGACAAAATCGTCCATCCCCAGCACCAGATATTGTTCGCGCTGTTGCTCCATTGCGTCAGCGGTGAGCGCGATGATCTTTGGTTGTTGGTCTTGCGGCCAGTGTATGCGAATTTGCTGGGTAGCGGTCAGGCCATCCATCTCTGGCATCTGAATATCCATCAGAATGACATCATAGGGTTGGCGTTTTAGGGCTTCAAGTGCCTCTAGCCCATTTGCGGCTACATCCGCCGTGTACCCACACTTTTTCAGGATACGATGTGCCACCTTTTGGTTAACAACGTTATCCTCAGCGAGCAAAATTCGTAGTGTTTTTTCATGGGCGTCGATTCTGGTAAACGGGTTGGCGTTCTGTTTCTTTTGTAGAATGGCGTTTGCTGTGTCCGCTTGCATCGCTGTGTCTGCCTTAACTATGTCTGCCACAATTGCAAAGCTAAATGTTGAGCCAACACCGACCGTACTTTCAACCCATATCCGTCCACCCATTAGGACACTGAGCTGCTTACAAATTGCCAGCCCCAACCCCGTTCCTCCATGTTTGCGGCTGATTGAGCTATCGACTTGACTAAAGGCATCAAAAAGCTGTTCAAGCCGGTCTGTGGGAATGCCCATGCCTGTGTCTTTAACTGCAAAGCAGACTTCGCATTGTTGTGTCGTCTTGGAAGATGAGGTAGGGGTTGTCTCTGTTTGTGGTTCTTGTAATGAGACAGTGACTTGAATAGACCCAGCATCGGTAAATTTTAGTGCGTTACTCACGAGGTTGGTCAGAATTTGGCGGACTCTGGTGACATCCTGAATGAGGACGGTTGGCACATTATCGTCGATATGATAGGTCAACCGTAAGTTGTTCTCAGCGGCAGTTGCTTTGAAAAGGGCAAAGGTATCGTCCAAACAGGTCTTGAGTTCAAATGGGGCCAATGCCAGATCAAGCTTATTGGCTTCGATTTTGGAGAGATCTAAAATATCATTGATGATTGTCAGCAGCGTATCACCACTGGTGCGCAGCGTACCCAGCAGGTCCTGCTGCTCCTCGTTAAGGTCGGTGTCACCAAGCAGCGTTGCCATCCCCAAAACACCGTTCATTGGAGTACGCAACTCATGGGTCATTTGGGATAAAAAGGTGCTTTTGGCTTGATTGGCAACATCCGCCGCTTCTTTGGCAGAAATCAATTCCTGTGTGCGTGTCTGCACCTCTTCCATATAGTGGATATTCTCAAGTGCAATCCCTACAAGGTTGGCAATCGAGCGCAAAAAGCTCACATCCTGTTCATCCAGCCCATCCACTTTATCCGATTGCACATCTAAGACCGCAAAGACCTCACCCTTCACCATAATAGGCATGGCAATTTCCGCCTGTGTATCCGGTAGATAGTGGTCAAAGAGCCAATCCGGTGTTTCATGTACATTGGGCGCATAGACGAGCTTGTGTGTACGTGCAGCTTTGGCGATGAGGCTGATGGGCGAATCTAGCGGGACCTGCCGATCATCCTCGTTCACGGGTGGCCCTGATGCACCCGCATCGTCCCCAAAAATCAGATTCTGCCTCGCCTGATCCACCAAAAATATCTGTGTGCGATAATAGTCAAAACTATCTCGTACCTGGTGTACAACTTCGCGCATCAGTTCCTCTTGGCGGACAATACTGCTCAACTGCTCGCTCATACGCGCCTCAACCTCAAGACGTAAAACCTGTTGTTGAAGTGAGACAATCAAACCGCGCAGTTGGCTGGTCATATGGTTGAAGGCATGTGCGAGTTGCATCACCTCGGTTGAGCCTTGTGGTTTTGCCGTCAACTCATAGTGCCCGGACGCAATCTGGGTGGCTGTTTCGGTTAAATCATGAAGCGGGCGCGCAAGACGGCTCGCAATATACTCGCCGACTAAGATGGATAAGATGGCGGCTAACAACATAATGGCGAGTGATGTTACGACCTCGGAGAGTATCGCCCGATTGATTTCGGTGGTGGGCACCTCGGCAACAACCGCCCAATTGGGTACATTGACAGGAATATACGTTGCCAAGACCTGTACACCATTCAGCCCTGCCCCTGTTGAGAAGTGTGTCTGTGTGCGTGTTTGTTGTGGCTCTGTTTGTTGTGACCCTGTTTGCTGCGATTCACCCTGCTGGCTGTTCGTCCCCTCCGCAATAAATGCATAAACCTCTGGTAACTCGCTCAGGTTTTCCAACCGCATCACACGGTCGATATCCGCCGCCGCCAATAAACGCCCTGTTTGGTCCACAACATAAAGCTGACCCGTCTCCCCAATGCCCATTGTGGCTGCAATATTCCACATAAATCGCAAGTTGACCTCGACGACAAGCGCACCCGCAAAATCCCCATCATCATCGAACATAGGCGTCGCTAGCGTCACCAATGGGTCCGTTGCATCTTTATCAAGGTGCATCGACCCAATATATCGTTCCCCCTGATAGACCGTGCGGAATAACTCAGTCACAGCATAATTTTTGAACTGGGTGCTGGGGGTTAGCCCATCCTCTACAACCCTGCTGATTTCATAGAGTACTTCCTGCCCCCCACCATCGACCAACGAGACGCACCATATCAATGTTCACTTGCAGATTGATCCTCCCAAATTCTTGAGGGGTGTGCATGCAGAAGAAGGTACTGAGGTGCAACTCAAACTGGGGTAAGTGCAAAAAAATGGCTGCTAACCCTAACTAGTGTATAAAAGCATGTGGGTGGCAGGTAAAATGTTTCTATACTCACATCAAGATTTTCTTCACTGGATAACCTTGCATCATTTGTTTGTCTTTATCACACAAGTAGATATTGAGATACAGTCCTCAAAAGCAGACTGTTTGATCACAGCATTGATTTTCAAAAGTTTTCATCACAATACAACAACGTTGTGCCAAGATGCACCATTCTGGTTCTGATTGGCCAGTGGTCTTCTTTGTAAAAAGGAGATAGATTGCCATACAAGAACCATCTTCAT
>JBCCFC010001001.1:0-5197 GCA_039029935.1 Chloroflexota bacterium | reverse complement strand
GGCAACAAAAAAGGCGACGAGCTACTTGCCCATCGCCTTTTTTGCCACAGGCTGCCAACCTGTGATACTACTTCAGAGATATTTTAGCGGTTGATAATCGGCATAAAGATCGCCACCTCCGCCTCATTATCAATGCGGTCTTCAACCATATCAGCCTCGGTCATTGGCTCCGCATCAAGTCCCATCAATCCCCGGCCATCAATCATAGCGGCCATGACTGTTTGCGAGAGGATGTTGTCGCCGATTGTGATGGCGTCGAGGCGTTCCGTGCCAAAGTCGGCAGAGGCGCCATCCCAGAAAGAACTGAGGTTACAGGCGGTGTTATCACTGAATGTGCCCGGTACGCAGAGGAAGATGTCCGTGCGTTCACCCGTTATCGTGCCATTGTCACTAGTCGCTTCGAAACTGCCACGCGTGGTCAAGTAGAGATCGCTGTCAATGGACTCCGCCGACATACCCCAGATGTCCTCGTCGCCTGCATTGTTCAGACCTACATCCGAGCCATCAAAGTAGTATGACCAAGTGCCTGCGGTTGTGTCGCCCAGACTGGTGGGCGTGAACCGGAGGATATCCTCATCCTGCAAACCGCTCAATCCTGCCACCGATGGGTTGCCCAACGTACTGATGAGCAAATCGCCATTGTCCAGCAGTGCCACTGCATCAACATCCTCTGCGCCTGTACTAAGGTCTACATCGGAGCCATCAAAATACATGGACCATGTGCCCGATGTATCTGGACCCCATGTGCCTGTGAAGGCCAGAATATCCGAGTCATCGACTGTGCCAAGCCCAGCGTCGGACATATTAAATGCGGATTGGAAGCTGAGCAAAATCGTACTGTTATCAACAATGGCAAAGGCGTCTACATCTGTGCCTGCCACGCCCACATCCGAGCCATCAAAGAGCATGGCCCAGGTGTCGTTTGCGGGATCATAGACAAGGACATCCTCGTCCTTAAAGCGTCCATCATCCAGAACACCACCACTCGTTGAACTGACATAGAGCATATCACCGCCAAAGTCTGGTGTCTCGACTGGCTCTGGTGTGCTGGTTGGTGTTTCTGTGGGGATAGCTGTCTCTGTTGGTGCTAGTGTGGGCGAAGGCGTTTCTGTCGGTGCAGTTGTAGATGTGGGTGATGGTGTGGGTGATGGCGTTGACGTTGGTACTGGGGTTGATGTTGGTCCTGGTGTGGAACCATCACTCAAACAGGCTGGATGGGTGATGCGCAGGTTGGCTGGCGGATTGTGGAATCCGGTAAATGACCCACGCATACCTATCGTGCGAGTGTCACCAGCATTAATCAATCTATCCCCTGTCATGACAACATCTTTACCCGTCTGGACATAGGTTGCATTCCACATGCTAGTAATCTGCTGACTGCCTGTAAATGTCCATTCCGCCTGCCAATCATGGAGATCAGCACCCGTGTTATTGGTAATATGCACATTCGCACCAAACCCAGAGAGTCCATCCCCCGTGATCTCATAGGTTGTCGGACAATAGGTGCTGCCATCATCGGGGACAGGTGTGGGCGTGGGTGGAATGGGCGTGGGGGTCACGACAGGCGTTGGCGTTGGGCCTGTGGCATCCATGTCTACGTCAATACAGGCGTAGAACGCTTCTGCGCCAAAACGCTGCCAGATGTTGTAAATCACATGCTTGCCCGTCTTGTTTTCCGGAATCGGACAGGTCATGCGATAACGGCTGGCCTCAAGCTCCACCTCTGTGACCGTACAAAATGGCTCATCTTCCAAATCTGACCATTTCAATGGCTGTGATGAATCATACTCATCCTTTGTGATATAGAATTGGAAATATCTGGTGTCATGTGGCACAGCAGCGATATACATAAACTCGTAATAGCCGTTTTCATCGGGAATCAGCGGTTGGGCTTCCCAGTCGTCACGCACCAAGTCTAAGCCCTCATATCCCTCTTCGCCAGCACTACACAACTCACCATCCGGTACAAAGGCTTGGTGGTCGCCATCAGGCAACAGATTGATGCCAGCCCAGTTGTTAAACCGATTGACACCCGATGCTTCAGCCGCTGCAATACAGGCGTCCGATTCCATGCCATCACCGCTGTCTACGAAACAATTATAGACACGACTGAGTGGACGTTCCATACTGCCATGTGCATAGGCTGGTGTAGGGAAGAACACCGCCAACATGAGCAATGCGGTAACGGCGCTGAGGGGTATCAAGTGTACTTTGTTATAAGTATAAGCATAGGTATGGTTATGGTAATTTTGTTTCTGCATAATATTCCTCTCTGTTTTTTTCTTCAATAAGTAGAGACGCCTCATCTCAGCCCGAAACAAGGCGTGCTCACTGCTCAAAAAACCATACCTTAGCGGTTAATAATCGGCATAAAAATCGCTGTCTCGGCTTCATTGTCAACGCGATCCTCAACCATATCGGCCTCGGTCATCGGCTCAACATCAAGCCCCTCCATTCCTCGTCCTTCAATCATGGCGGCTCTCACCGTTTGTGGCAGGATGTTTGCCCCGATGGTCATGGCGTCGAGGCGTTCTGCGCCAAAGTTGGCAGATGCGCCATCCCAGAAGGAACTGAGGTCACAGGCGGTGTCTGTGCTGAATGTGCCAGGGACACAGAGGAAGATGTCCGTGCGTTCGCCCGTGATCGTGCCGTTGTTACCAGTGGCCTCAAAATCACCACGCGTGGTTAGGTAAAGGTCGCTGTCAATGGATTCAGCCGACATGCCCCAAATGTCCTCATCGCCTGCGTTGTTCAGACCTACATCCGAGCCATCAAAGTAGTAGGACCATGTACCTGCGGTTGTGTCGCCCAAACTGCTTGGCGTGAACCGGAGGATATCCTCATCTTGTAAACCGCTCAACCCTGTCACGGCTGGGTTGCCCAACGTGCTGATGAGCAAATCACCATTGTCCAGCAGGGCTACAGCATCGACATCCTCTGCGCCCGTGCTGAGGTCTACGTCCGAGCCATCAAAATACATGGACCATGTGCCCGATGTATCCGGTCCCCATGTGCCTGTAAAGGCCAGAATATCCGAATCATCGACCGTGCCAAGCCCGGCATCCGATAGATTAAATGCGGCTTGGAAGCTGATCAGAATTGTGCTGTTATCTACAATGGCGAAGGCGTCTACGTCTGTGCCTGCCACACCGACATCCGAGCCATCAAAGAGCATGGCCCACACATCATTCACAGGGTCATAGACAAGCACATCTTCATCCTTAAAGCGTCCACCATTGAGGTCACCACCACTGGTTGAACTGACATAGAGCATATCACCGTCAAAGTCAGGTGTCTCCACTGGCTCTGGTGTCTCTGTGGGTGTTTCTGTGGGTGTTTCTGTGGGTGTTTCTGTGGGTGTTTCTGTGGGTGCTTCTGTGGGTGCTTCTGTGGGGATAGCTGTCTCTGTTGGTGCAGTTGTCGGTGATGGGGTTGCGGTTGCATCAGGTACATTGGTCGCAGTTGACGTTGGTAATGGTGTTGATGTTGGCGACAGCGTTGACGTGGGTGATGGCGTTGATGTCGGTGCTGTTGTTGATGTTGGTACTGGCGTAGAGTCGCCGCTCAAACAGGCTGGATGTGTGATGCGGATATTGACTGGTGTCTCATTAAATCCGCTAAAATCGGCGCCAAAGCCAAAGTTGACAGACTGCCCACTGCCAAGCGTGTTATTTCCTGTAATGACGACATCCTTACCCGTTTGGGTATAGCTTTGACCCCATACAGAGTGAATTTGCTGATCGCCTGTAAAGGTCCACTCAATTTGCCAACCGTTGAGGTCAACACCACTATTGTTGTTTAGGGTCACACTGCCATTGAATCCTCCAGCCCATTCAGCAGCAACACTATAGTCGATTGGGCAGGACGCGCTACCATCATCCGGTACAGTCGTTGGTGTCGGTGCAATCGGCGTAGGTGTAATCACAGGCGTTGGCGTTGGTCCTGTGGCGTCAAAGTCAACGTCGATACAGGCATAGAAGGCTTCCGGGCTATCATTGCGCTGCCAGATATTGTAGATAATGTGCTTGCCGGACTTGTTTTCTGGAACAGGACAGGTCATGCGGTAGCGGCTTGCCTCTAACTCCACACTGGTAATTGTACAAAATGGGTCATCTTCCAAATCTGACCATTTTAGTGGCTCTGTTGGGTCATAGTCATCCTTGGTGACATAAAATTCAAAATACTTGGTGCTATGTGGCGCAGTGGCAAGATACAAAAACTCGTAATAGCCATTTTCATCAGGAATCAACGGTTGTGCTTCCCAATCTGTACGCGCCAAGTTCTGGCCGGAATAATCATCTCTGCCACCCGCACACAACTCGCCATCTGGCACATGCGCTCGGTGGTCGCCATCAGGACGCTGGTTGATCTCGGTCCAGGTATTGATTTGCTGCATGCCGGACTCGTCGATTGCCGCAAGACAGGCCGCCGAACCCTGATCGCTGCCAAAGTCCAAGGCACAATTATAGACACGGCTCAATGGGCGTTCCATGCTGCCATGTGCATACACTTGTGATGGTAACAACACCAGTATCATCAGTGCAAGACAGATGGATGTTGTGACAGGTATTTGTTGTATTGTGTGTTGCGTTGCTTGTCGAACATAGCGCAATAATTCAAGTAAACGTTTTTTTTGTGGTATGTGCATCATTTGTTCTCCAGTTTTCACCTAACTCAAATTCAACTTGTTGGGTTTATCCTCATCCTTTTGACTTAGATTTTCTTACGAATTTTTCAAACCCAAAACTTAATTTCTCCTGACAATTTCTTTGTCAGAAACAACCATACCAGAAAAAAACGGTCAGAACCTACAAAAAACCTACAAATTTTTCTTGAGTTTTTTGTAAATAATGCGCAATTTGTAAAAGTTTACATCTATCTAAACCTTACGATTTAGATAGATGTAAACTTTGTTTTTAACTATCCATATCGAACAGATAAGCTGTAGCAAAAACAGTCTCTTCGATAAACGTCAAGCTCAGAAAATTAGCAGGAAGATCAGGAAGGTTGGGCAGGGGATTGAGATGTGATTTAGAATTTGATATAATCAATTTATTAAGTTGAAATGGCAATAAACGCCTTATACAAGTGGGCAGTATCGCAGGTTGGCTACCTGCGTCACAGATAATCAATCTGTGTTACTGGACAAGGCAAGTATCGCAGGTTGGCTACCTGCGTCACAGATAACCAATCTGTG
>JBCCFC010001000.1:0-5202 GCA_039029935.1 Chloroflexota bacterium | reverse complement strand
GTTTCTTCCCCGCAACGCTTGTCTTTGGTATAGGTGCAGGTATTTTGATTGTCCCGATAACTATCGTTATGCTGCAATCGCTGCCTACGCGCTATTCGGGGATTGCAGCAGGCACAAACTATGCGGCGACACGTATAGGCAACATGCTTGCCATAGCTGTCTATGGCACAATTCTCCTGTTGCTTTTCCAGACTAGACTGTCCCAGCGTATCGCTGAACTCCCACTGGACGCAGCGACGCGCACACATCTTCTCAGCGAATCACGCAATCTTGGAGCCACGATGCCACCGCCAACGCTCTCACCAGAGTTGATAGAGATCGCCACCATGACCATCAAGCTCTCCTTTGTGGATGGGTTTCGCGGCGTGATGGTGGTGTCAATGTCGATGATGTTGGTGAGCTTGGCGATTGCGTTGTTCTTTCTCGATTAGGAATCAGGATGTCAGTATTTTTGTGCCATATAAAGCTTAATTTTCCCCTTTGCCAAGAATCCAACTCTCTCCTACAATAATGTAAACTCAATCATGACATTTTGCGGAGAACAAATATATGCGATTAGCAATTCTATCATACAGCCATCACGGACGCAGCATCGGTCGCACTGCCCGTGAGTTAGGCCATGAAATCGTCGGCGTCATGGACCCTGCTGAAGGGCCGCGAAAGCAGTTGATGGATGACTTTGAGTGTCCGGGCTATGCAACGGCAGGTGAGTGCTTGGATGCCTGTCAGCCGGACGCGGTGTTGGTGGCAGGCATTCATGTGGAGATGCCAAGCCATGTCGATGCCTGCGTCGAGCGGCGTATTCCCTATTTACTGGACAAACCCTTTGCCGATTGTGCAGACCGTCTACGTCCAGTGGCAGAACGGTCGGAGGCCGCGGGGGTGTTTAGCGCGTTGACCTTGCCCAATCGGGCGACCAAGTTGGTGGCGTTGGTCAACGAGATGTTAGCCGATGGCAGCTTTGGTGAGCCAATCCTGTACAGTAGTCGATTGAACAACGGTCCACCATCACGCTATGACCCGACACCTTCGGCGTGGCACAATGACCCCAGTCTGTCTGGCGGTGGCTCGTGGGGTGTTGAAGCCGCGCACGGGATCGATACATTTTTGCAATTTGCGGGGCTGCAATCCACAGAAGACATTATGGTTGTGGGCGCAGTCATGTCCAACGCCATGCATGGCCGCATTGTGGAGGATACAGGTGTGGGCATGTTGCGAACGTCGAATGGCATTACGGGCATCATTGAGTCAGGCTACAGTTATCCAGCAGGTTTACGTGCTGGCGATCACTTTTTCCGCTTTTTGGGGACCAAGGCATCGGTCTTTGAGCGGTATGACAATGACGGTGTGCCGATTATCGAAGTGCATACCACAGACGGGATTACCTTCAGTGAGGATATCTCACACGGTGAACGAATGCGCAACATCATCAACAGTGCCTTGACCGCAATTGAAGCGGGCGAGACATCCTTCATGCCCAACATCATGGACGCCGTGCGTATTCTCGAAGTGCAGGATGCCGTCTACGCACAAGCCCGTTCAGCCGACATCACCAACGGACCAAACCCGATGGGGATTTAGTGAAGAATGAATAGTGAAGAATGAATAGTGAAGAATGAATAGTGAAGAATGATGAATGACCTCTTCAACTCTTCAACTCTTCAACTCTTCAACCTTTCAACTTTTATAGGAGAAATAACCAATGAGTATTTTAGTCCATGTAGGCGTTCGCGCCTCAAATTTGGATCAAACCATTCGCTTTTGGCGCGATGGCTTAGGATTAGAAGTTGTCTCACAGACGGAGAATAACTTTGACTTGAGTGATGGCTATCACAATTTCCGTGTATTTCAACATCAGGGAGCCGACCGTCCCGAACATGTATCGGGCATGGTTGATTATCTGCATATTGGAGTCGCTGTGCCAGACTTAACGGCGGCGGCGCAACGGTTACGTGGGTTGGGCTTTACGATTTATTCGGATGGCCTAGAAGGGCATGAAATCACTGACTTGGACAATATCCAAGAGTCGGCGTTTAAGGTTGAGGACCCTGATGGGATCACGGTGGATGTGACGGAGAGTGATAGGCAGTGGCCGGGGACGCAGTTGCATCCAGAGGGGTAGGTCGGTGGTCGGTAGGTCGGTGGTCGGTAGGTCGGTGGTCGGTTACTGAATACTGACATCAAACAAAGGAACACACAATGGAGAAATTAAAAGTCGGTATCATCGGCTTGGGTGGGATTGCGCGCTCGCATTGCGATGCCATTGCTACGTTGGAGAATGTTGAGGTGGTGGCGGTGGCGGACCTGTTTGAGGCCAAACGCCAGGAGTATATGCAGAAATACAACATCCCCAGAGGGTATGCATCGCATGAGGAACTGTTGCAGGATGAGGAGGTCGATGCCGTGGCCGTGGTTCTGGGACATCAGCTTCATCATCGGCTGACGGTCGATTCCTGCAATGCAGGCAAGCATGTCCTGGTGGAGAAACCGATGGCGTTGAGTCTGGAACACTGTGACGAGATGATTGCCGCTGCCGAGCAGAACAATGTTAAGCTCATGTTGGGCATGACACAGCACTTCTATCCGACCAGCATCAAGGCCAAGGAGATTCTGGATTCCGGTGAATTGGGTCCTGTCATCACGGCTGTTTCTTATATGTCCAAGAACTGGAACTATGCAGCACGGCGTCCGCAGTATCGCAGCCGGTTTCATGGCGGTGGCATGTGGGTGACAAATGGCATCCATGTGGTGGACAGGCTCTCGTGGGTGATGGCCTCACAGGCGGTTTCGGTGTCGGCGTCGATTGGGACACGGGCACACTATCAAGCGGCAGACGATTCGGCGACGGCCTTTATCCGCTACAAAAACGGACTGGCGGGTGTGGCGGTTGCGGTGGGTTATGCCGATGGTGGTCCAAATTATGAGTGTCAGGTGATCTGCGCCAATGGCTCACTACGCTTTACCGAACATGGCGAACGCTATGTCAAAATCGGTCGGGGTGAGCAGTGGGAAGATGTACCCGTTGAGGAAGGCCCGGCGACCATGCATCACGAGTGGAAAGCATTTGCCGAGTCCATTGCCAAGAACATAGAGCCACCGACACATGGCGCGTGAAGCAGACATATTATGGAGATTTTGTTTGCTGCCGAGGAGTCCGCCATTACGGGGCAAGAGGTTCGGCTGGCACAGGGAAACCGTTGGGGGTATCAGACGGCAGGTGTTCCTGTCACCACTGAGTTTGGCTGGATTTAGATTTGTTTATTTAATGCCGTCGCTGTACTGCGTGTGCCTGTGGGATTGTGGAAGCCAAGTAGTCCGCGCTGACCGCTGTGTCAAACCGGTTTGGTGAAAATGTGCTGATGTCAATCTCCGTATTGCCATCAACGGCCAATTGAGCCAAAAGCAGACCTGCCACGGGGTTGTAGGCAAAGCCACCAGAGTGGAAGGCGCAGCCGAGCAATAATCCTGGCAGTTGCGTCACAGGTCCCAGAATCGGTTCTCCATCTATAGAAAAGCATATCAGCCCGACTTTTTTGGTATCCCAATGCATCTGTGCCAATGCAGGGACGAGTGGCGTGAGGTTGGTGGCAAGCTCATCTTGCAGACTGTCTGGGACCGTCAACGTTGGCATCTGAAAGTCGAGCGAGCCAACGCGGTGTTCCTCACGCAATGCTGTTTCTATTCCTGCCAGTAAACGATTGCCGGACTCTGGGCGAATGTAGCCATCATGCGGGTTGGCATTAACCGCTGGGATGTTGACTGGGCTGTTAACAGTGGTATCAACAGGGGCGGGCAAGGGCATGGTGACATAGCGCTGGTGGACAAACGCCTTCATGGGCATCTGGATGTCAAACCGTTTGAGGAGAATGTTGCTCCATACATGGGTTGTGCAGATGACGACATCGCCTTCGATTGTATTTTTGCCATCCACGTTAGCAGTATCGGTGATAGTGACACCAGCGATGCGGCCATTCCATTCGACCAAGCTCGTAACCTGTGTCTCTTCATAAATCTCCACACCCAAGTCGCGGACGCGTTGCGCCAACGCAGGCACATAGAATTCGGGTTCGCTATAGCCACCCAGCGGGTCATGGAGTCCGATCAATTCGTCTGCTGGATGTAATGCAGGCCAACGTGCATGCATCTCGGCTGCGGATAGAATTTCATAGGATGCTTGCAAGCGATCATAGAGTGGCAAAAGCTGTTCTCGCTCCGGCCAAGAGGGTGGGTCAAATAGATTCAGACACCCGACATCATGAAAGGTATAGCCCGGCAGTTCATCCGACAGTTCATGGTAGAGGTCGAGGCTAATTTGACGAGCCCGAACACCCGCTTCGCCCCACAGCAGGCTGGTAATGATGCCACCTGCACGACTGCTTGCCCCTGCGCCAATGTGATTTTTCTCGATTAAAATAATGCGTCCAAACTGCTTTCGTGCCAGGTGATAGGCCGTACTCAGGCCGATGACGCCACCGCCGATAATAATGGCTGTTGTTGAGTTCATTACTCATGCTCCTGTTTTTGGTTTCGTTTATGCATTTGGATCATATTGATGGATATCGCGGTCGGGCATCTTCACCCCCAACAACTGCAAGCGTTGTTCGCTGGCCTCTTGCAATGCTTGCCAAGGGATTTCCGTCTCGGCCTCATAGCGTTTCATCCACCAATAGCCAAAATAGAGAAAGACACCGCGCCGCTGCCCGTCGGTCTGGTTAGAGCCGCCTGTATGCCAAATCGCGCCATTGATAAAGACAGCATCGCCCGCTTTGGCATAGACAGTCACTTCATCGGGCAGCGGGTCATGGCGACGGTCACTGGGTGGATAGCGTTCACCACGATGTGTTCCTGGCACGACCCTTGTCGGTCCCCGCTCCTCGGTCATGTCATCCATGTAGAGAATGGTGTTGATGGACAGCGGACGTTCGCCCGGAAAGATGAAGTCACGATGCCAACTGCGTGCGGGCATCTCACTTTTTGGTCCTTGACGCAGCAGGTCATATTGCAGCAACTGCGCTTGTGCGCCAAAGACGGCCTGTTGACGCCCTAAAATATTTGGATGCTCAATCAACTTGATGAACGACTCATATTTGAGCAGACGGTGCTGATTGACTTTGGGCTGTTCTGCTGCCCAGGTTTGGTCAAATTCGGTACGGTAATAGGCCAACTCATCAGGGTTGAGTACGCTAGGTGCATGAAGATACC
>JBCCFC010000999.1:0-5204 GCA_039029935.1 Chloroflexota bacterium | reverse complement strand
CCACTGCATCTGTGTTTGTTTTTTACACGGATGCAGTGAGGCGCAGATGTGATTGAGGACTATCCAGTGATGATTATAGCAATCGCAGTTTGAAACCACGAACTTGCAGGGGCGTACCCTTGCGGTCGCCCAAGGTGGAGGCAATCCCCACCCCTACGAGAAAATTCCGGTTTTCAAACCGTTTTTGCTATAGTAGCTATTCTTGATTCAAGATAGTACTATCTTGAATCAAGATCAACGAGATATAGTTGGCAAATATATTTGATACACATAACAGCTACCAGCCAATACAGAGGTCTCTGGCTCTGAAAAATCAAGAGGATACGCATGCATACACCGATCATCCCAGAGTGCAGAGAAGGTTGTATTATCTACGTCATCCTCGATTTGGAATGTAATGTACGCATCATCACTGTCGCACTTTGAGCCGTCTTCCGCAGAAACATCTATAACATAAACGTAGCGTTTCTCGATTTCTTGGATAGTGCTTCGACCACATTCATCGTTACCAATGTGTGCGGTCACAGTCATCCCGACTTCTGGAATAAATGTTGTACTGGATAGAACTTCTCCATAGAAAACGGCAGGTGGAGTATTAGCAACCCGAGTATCGTGCCAGTTTTGTGCGGATGATGAGAAAACAAGGTTATCGTTCCCGCCATTTGTAAAGCGTAGAGTTGTGTTTATGGTTTCTTGTTTCAAATAAATCCAATATACATCATCTCCAATTTCGTTCAGATCGTTTGCCCATGTTGGCGCATCCGCTCCATGACATTTCCAAGGGTTTTGTTCATCATCTCGATCCTTGTGGCAAATGACACTGTATTGATCCTTAATTTGTGCCAAAACATCAGTAATTGGTTTGGTGCTATTCAATGGAGAGGAAAAATCTTCCCAATTACCACTATTTAAGGATATTTTGATGCTTGACATAAGCGCATACAGTCCGGGGCCTTGTGTTCCAGCGGAGGCAAAATTATTGACAGTATCCCTGACTGTATCAAGTTGGCGCCAGCAGGGCGCAGGTTGTGAGCCACACATGATTGTGTCATTATCAAGATAGTATATGTCTAGCCCACTCTCTTCGCCCGGTACGACTTCACTTTGTAAGTACTGGAATGTAATAGAAATATTAGAGTCGTCTTCTTGCGGCTTGAGTTTGTCTATAGCATCTGGGGATGCGGTTACCCAATAGCCCTGCCCAACAAGACTTGCCCAAGACGGAATTCCAGGCATAATGGTAGCCGTTTGGAGAGTAAAGAATTCACCTAGCTCAAAGTTAAGTCTTTTGCTAAATAGGGTGACTTGCCCATCGCTGGAGACAACGGGTGCTAATCGGGTCCAGATTCGGATTAGGCTGCCTGCCAATGAGTAATCAGCGATAACCTCTCGACGTGGTTCTGGCTCATCTACCCAAACATGAATGTACCCTTCAATGACAGGCTCATTCATTTGCAAAACGCCTTGATAGCCATTGTCTATTCCATCGAGTATAACTGTATTGTTGGAGGGATGATTGAGCGAAAAGAACCGCGCATTCAAGGCTAAACCATTGGGCACATTAGTAACATTAATTTGAACTGTGTCAGAAGATATGGGCGTAATCACAATTTGTGGTTGCCATGTAGGGAATTCGACAAGTGTTATTTGTGAATCATCAGACCGTATGGTTTCGCATCCCAAACGGTTGAATCCAATATCATAAATACAGAGACGATCTCCAATCCTTGCCCCATCTGCGGAAATTTGTCCTTCTATTGGCTTACCCAGATCAACAATCCAGTCCTCTTGAAAGAGGATTGCGCGGGATCGGTCGCTTGTGCGAACCTGCTGCTCATTCTGTTGAATTTGGAACAATGGCGTATCTATCGGTTTAGTCAAGATAGGCATACCAGTAAGAGCGGAAGTCACCGTAATAAAGTCAATTTCTGTCACAAACAAGGGTAAGCGACTTGGTCCAGGGTGGCTGTTAAATTCGCCTGTTGGTGCTTGTAAGGATGGGTAAAACAATTCAATTGTTTCCCAGTCTGATCGACCTGTAATTTCGTGCGAGAGCGTTTTTTGGCAGTTATCGACCCATCCAGATACAGGATGATACTCACTTTCTAAATATGGGTCTGCCATCGCACCTTGGCACGTATCGACAGGAATAATTAGTCCATTTTCGTTGTATCCCACATAGTTATCGTCTAAGTAAAATAGATAATGACTTAATTCATGAGCAAGTGCCTTTGACCAATCATCACCACTGTTTTCACCTGAATCGCTATCGCGTCGCCATGTCTGGCCCATATGAACTTGGCCCGGAAGGTAAATTACAGGTGCATCGTCTGTACTAACAGGGTCTGTAACCGTTTGGTGAACAAAGCCACCTTGGGCAGCGCGTGGGCGTACACGATTACTTGCATAGACACGAATGTCCGCATCACGCCACGGTTGCCAGCTACCAATGTCTGGTGCATTGTGAGCATCATTGTAAATTTTTAATTTTCCTAGAGCAGCTTGTCCATCTGTCCAATCATATAAAAACTTCGATGTGTTTTTTAAGTTGAGCTGTAGCTCTCGGAGATAGGTCGTATCGTTACTTGAGTCCCATTCTAATGCAACATCAAGATCAAAGAGTATAAGCGGGTTGTCAGTGGCAACGGTTAACGTCTGTGTTCCCGCAGCAATAACTTCATATGCCTCAATGCCTGTTTCATTTGGGGCTGCACTGGTATGGTAGATGCTATAACCAGCTGTTCCGCCTGTTGGTGATAGCGTAGTGGTTGCTGAAATTGGATACATTGCAACTAGTTGATCACCAACCAACAGTTCTCCGCTTCCTTTTAGATAGCCTGCCGTGTTGGTTGTAAAGGGCTTTTCAAAGCTATCTCTATAGGGAGCAAACACAGTTGTATCATTGCCGTCTATTGGAAGACGATAGACGACGGCATCTGTCAGTACGCCCTCACTGTTGACAACGCGTACTTGGCTTCCGCGCAGACGAAATGGCAGTGTTTTTGCTGATGTGTTGGTATATAGATATGGTCCAGGATTGCGGAGTGGGCTTGTGTAAACGTCTAACCGCAGAACCGCTTGGTCGCTGCTGCCAAAAACATTGCTCCCATAGACATCCCATATAAAGGTGTGTTCTGTACCTTCAGGTGATGCCGCTAAGTTAGTGGTTATGGTTTCTGATGTTGCGATGGCATCCAGCCATCGCCGTCCTCCATCTAGCGAGTAGTAAGCCTTGATGTGGCTGGCTTCTGTGCCTTCTGGCCCAATGATTCTATAGCGAATGGGCAATGTTGGACCTGATAAAATTTGTGCGGACGAAAATCCTGACGGCGTTGAAGGCTGTGGTGTCAATAGCTTGGCTCGGACGGGAACATTGGGATAAGGGGGAATGTCTGCTGCGCGATTGACATACATGAAGTTGGGGTCGAAGCGGTCTCCCATCAGCAAATCTAAATCACCATCATCATCCCAATCGGCCCAACGAATACTCCGAATGTCATCATAATCAACAAAAGTCTGGTACAGGACCAAGTTGTTATTGATATTTTGATATATATAATTTTCTTTTGATGTGCCAACAGATAAGTCAAGATCACCATCATGATCCCAATCTTCCCAAGAAACACTGTGGGTCGTATTCGCTTCATCAGAGGACCATGCAAGTACCAAATTCCCATTGATATTTTCATAGACATTGTCAGAGCGGCTACTTCGGCCAATCGCTAAGTCGAGATCGCCATCATTATCCCAATCTCCCCACGCAACACTATTGGCAAACTCATACTGTGGGGTAGACCATGCGATGTGTAAATCTCCACCTGTATTTTCATACACATGTGACTTATCCCCGTTGTAGTGGTTACCAACAGCCAAATCGAGATCACTGTCACCATCCCAATCGCCCCATGCAACAGTCCATGTGCTTTCTGTTTCCTGACTTGTCCATGCCAAGACTAAATCATTGCCGATGTTTTCATAAATTTGGTTGGCCTGATCTAGATTAGCCACCGCTAAATCCAAGTCACCATCTCCATCCCAATCGCCCCATGCAATGCTCTTCGTATATTCGCTATCTGGTGAGGACCATACAAGCGTAAAATCCCCAGCCTCGTTTGCATATACACGGTTGGGTTGCTCTTCATTACCTACCGCGATATCCAAGTCGCCATCATTGTCCCAATCCCCCCATGCAACGCTGCTCGTCTCATCTTTCTCAGGCGATTCCCAGGTTAAGCTCAGTTGCCCGTCCTCATTTGTATAGACCCAATTACTGATAGGCCCCCACTCAAGCGTTTTACGATTCCCCATCAGCAAGTCCAGATCGCCATCGCCATCATAGTCTCCCCACTCGGCACTCTGGGTCCAAGCTGAGGCTTTTAAAGGATGTATAGTAACAAGATTTTGGCTTTTATTTTCATAAATTAACGAGGGGCTACCGAGATTAGAAACTGCTAAGTCCAAATCTCCATCATGATCATAGTCACCCCATGCAATCGAAATCGTGTTGTCTATTTCATCAGATGACCATGCTAACTGTAAGACAGACTCTGTACCTGTATTACGATAAAGGCGCACTGGTTGATTGGTACTTCCTACAGCAAGGTCCAAGTCGCCATCACCATCATAATCACCCCATGCAATACTTGATACATTGTCAGTTTCTTCTGATGACCAGATTAAAGATAAGTCATCATTATTCGTTTCATACAATCGTATCGGCTCGGTCGAAGAATGACCCATTGCGAGGTCGAGATCGCCATCATTATCCCAATCTCCCCAGGCGATGCTAGATGTTTCACCAAATTTATCTTCGGTCCAGGCGAGATTCAGGGTATTACTATGATTCTCATATATTTGATTGCCGAGATCATTATTGGCAATAGCTAAATCAAGATCACCATCGCCATCCCAATCGCCCCATGCAAGACCCTCTGCTTTTGTGTTCGTATCATTTGATGACCAAACGAGGGTAAATGTGCCATTATCATTTTCATACAAATAATTAGGTTCACCAACATCCGTACCAATCATTAAGTCTAAATCGCTATCATTATCCCAGTCTCCCCATGCCATAGAGCGGACATCATTAACTATCTCAGCTGTCCATTCATGTAAAAACTGATCGTCCTCATAACGATATACTTTACCGTCTGATGCAGCATCTAAATCGCCATCACCATCCCAATCGGCAAGCACGGTGGTTG
>JBCCFC010000998.1:0-5207 GCA_039029935.1 Chloroflexota bacterium | reverse complement strand
CAAATAAATTTTTAGATCAGCTCGATTATCAAATGATTCATGAAATTCAAGAGTTGGGGCGTTTGGATGCAGCCAAGATTGCGCGGCGCGTGGGGGCGCATGAACGCACGGTGCGCAAACGCATTCGCCGTCTCTTGGATGAAGAGATCATTTCGTTCCGCGCAGTGGTCAACCCCAAGGCATTTGGCTTTTCGATCCGTGTTCTCATCTTTCTCGATGTCGAGCCAGAGTTTGAGGAAGAGGTGGTGCAGCAGTTTGAGCAGATGCCCCAGGTGGCCTTTATCGCCTATGGCATTGGCGACTGTGATCTCGTGTTGCAGGTCTATTTTAAGGATAGCGACGAGATGCGGGCATTTCTGCGGCGCACACTGCCTTCGATTGCATACATCAAATTCAATGGCTACATCTTGGTACCCAGGGTGGTGCGCAGCATCTCCGAATGGGTTCCACAGTTGACCGAATTTCATGGCAAGTTGGATGGAGATACGCTGGCAAAGGGTGATGTCGAGCTAGAGGCGGAGACACCACCCGTGAGTGCTCCCGCCGAGGCTGATGCGGTTGTTGATGCCACAAACGCTGATGGGTTGGAGGCTGATAAACTAGAGAATGATGCATCCGATGCCCAGCGAATCGGCGAAAATACAGATGTCGCGGCAACGTTTATTGAGTAATCGAGTCCAGTATTGCAGGTTGGCTACCTGTGGCACAGATAATCAATCTGTGATACTTGCTTTTGTACCCCAGGTTGGCTACCTGCGGCACAGATAATCAATCTGTGATACTTGCTATCGTATCGCAGGTTGGCTACCTGTGTCATAGATAATCAATCTGTGATACTTGCTTTTGTACCGCAGGTTGGCTACCTGTGTCACAGATAGGCAATCTGTGATACTTGCTATAGTATCGCAGGTTGGCTACCTGTGTCATAGATAATCAATCTGTGATACTTGCTATCGTATCGCAGGTTGGCTACCTGCGCCACAGATAGTCAATCTGTGATATTTGCTATCGTATCGCAGGTTGGCTACCTGCGCCACAGATAGGCAATCTGTGATACTTGCTTTTGTACCGCAGGTTGGCTACCTGCGCCACAGATAATCAATCTGTGATACCTTGCTATCGTATCGCAGGTTGGCTACCTGCGCCACAGATAATCAATCTGTGGTACTGAATTTTTGGAGCAAAAAATGAAAACGCATAGACCAGCACTGGCTGGTCACTCAAAACAAGACCCATCATCAATGGGTTCATCACGCACAAGCGCAATCACAAATCAGTATGCGGGCGTGACAAATCGAGTTTTGGAACCAGTCATGACTGCTGCGTCATCTGCGGCATCCGCCATTTCGTCAACAATCGCAACTCCGGTCACAGCATCGGCCACAGCATCGGCCACAGTATCCGCTGGCACAGGCAGTTATCGTCAGCAACAGGCACAGCCCCTGCCACGACAGACGCAACCCGCAGCACCCGCATCAACCGCCAGAACAGCGGCACTGCGACGGATTCTGATTGGGCTGATGATCCCAACAGCCATGACCACGCTCAATATGTCCATGTTTAGCGTGGCCTTGCCCGAAATCCGCAACGCCTTTGCCGCCCAGCCCGACTTGGTGGCGTGGATTGTCACCGCCTACAGCCTACCCTATGTCATCTTTATGCCGCTCTATGGGCGTCTGAGCGATGGATTGGGCAAAGTGCGGCTCTTTCAGTGTAGCATCATCCTCTTCTTTATCGGCTCATTGGTCTGTCTATTCTCACAAAATTTGCCAACACTGCTACTGGGGCGTGCGCTCCAAGGCATGGGGACGTCGGGCATCAATCCCCTGTGCATGGCGATCATCTCCGATGTCTTTCCATCCAGTGAGCGTGGCAAAGCGATGGGGACGTGGAGTTCAATGGCCCCAGGTGCAGCGGTCATTGCGCCCATCTTTGCAGGCTATCTGTTGAGTGCGGTTGGCGACTGGCGTATGATCTTTATCCCTGCGTTGGTGACAGCCGTCATCGCCTATATCTTGGTGCAGCGGCAATTGGCCGAGTTGGGGTCGGTAAGTAAGGCCGAATCGGTCACAAAAACGACCGAAAGCCGTGCCTTTCTCAAGGAATTTGACTGGATTGGGTTGACACTCATGTTTACCACCCTGATCACCTTTATGTTCTATCTCTCCAGTCGTGTGGTCACAGGGGTTGAACCACTACGTGATTGGCGACTCTTCTTGGGGACTGTGGTTCTCGGTGCGCTCTTTTTATCGTGGGAGCGACACTATCAGGCACAGGGATCAACCCCATTGGTCAACCTACAACTCTATATCCACAAAAATTTTGGCATGGCTTCCATCGCCGCGTTTATGCGCATGTTTATCATGGGTGGCTTTGGGATGCTCAAAGTCCTTTATCTCACTGATATCTATCATATCTCGCCCAGCACGCTTGGCTTCACCTCGGCTATCTATGCCTTTGCCATCTTTGCCACCGTGCGCTTTGGTGGACAGATGGCCGACCGCTGGAACCCCCGCTGGATAGTCCTGACTGGCATGGGCATCCAGATCAGCATCATCTTCGTGCTAGCCGCCTTTGACAACATCACGCTCTGGTGGGCCGTCGCTTTCTTCGGGATGCAGGCACTGGGGGCGGGGCTGGCCTTGGCTTCACTCCACCGCGCGGCCTTGGGCAACATTCCGTCGGAGGAAAATGGCGGGGCGGCTGGGCTATATAGCATGACGCGCTTTGGCGGCTCGATTGTGGGCGCAACGCTGGCTGGTGTTGTCTTGCAGCAGGCCCTGTTGACCATGAACACGCTGGACGCCTACCAGACGACATTTGCCTTTATCGGCATCGTCAGCATGAGCAGCTTTTATGTGATTGCGCGGTTGCGCAAGTAGATGAACAGTGTATCCAAACTTTTTGACATTGAAAATTGAACCGTGATACACTAATTTTATATGGATTCAATCTTTTTCACAACAAATCAAGAAAAAAAACAGAAACCACCCGAAGACACCACCGTTGTCGTTGCCATGAGTGGCGGCGTCGATAGTTCGGTGGCGGCGGCGTTGCTCGTGGAGCAGGGCTATGATTGTATTGGTGTGATGATGCGGCTGTGGTCTGAGGTTAGCGAGGGCGAAGGCTCGACCAACAAGTGTTGCAGTTCCGAAAGTGTCAATGATGCGCGCGAGGTGGCTGATGCGCTGGGGATTCCTTTTTACCTGATCAACGTGGAGCAGCCTTTCAAACAAAATGTTGTAGACTTCTTTATTGAAGGCTATAGTGCTGGCCTAACACCCAACCCATGCATTGCCTGTAACCGTCACATCCGCTTTGACTATCTGCTCAACTATGCACGGCGTCTGGGGGCCGATTACTTGGCAACCGGACACTATGCGCGCACCCGTCGCCTCGACGATGGCACAGTACAGTTGCTCAAAGGGGTGGATGAGAAGAAAGACCAGAGCTATGTCCTCAGCGTTATGGGACAGGCCGATTTGCAGGATGTTCTCTTTCCGATTGGCGACTATCCCAAGACCGAAGTGCGGGCGATGGCGACTGTGCGCAACCTACCCATTGCCAGCAAGCACGACTCGATGGACCTCTGTTTTGTGGCCGATGATGATTATCGCCGCTTTCTGCGTGATTGGGCTGCTGGTGCCATGCGTCCCGGCCCCATCAAAGATCGTCAAGGCAAGGTCTGGGGCGAACACACAGGGTTGCCCTCCTACACAATTGGGCAGCGCAAGGGCTTGGGCATCAACGGCGTGCGCGAACCTATGTTTGTGCTGGAGCTCGACCAGGCCAACAACACGCTCATCGTCGGGACCAAGGCCGAGTTAGGCGTGGATCGACTGGTAGCCACAGGGGTCAACTGGACGGGCGATCACCCTGAACCAGATGGGCGACGGGCATCATGCAAAATTCGCTACAAAGCCCGTGCCGTTGACTGTACGCTACACCCGCAAGAAAACGGCGATGTCGAGGTCCGTTTTGATCAACCCTTGCGTGACATCTCGCCGGGGCAAGGAGCCGTCTTTTATGACGGTGATCTCTGTTTGGGCGGCGGGATTATTAAGAAGTAGGCTGGTCGGTAGGTCAGTGGTCGGTAGGTCAGTGGTCGGTAGGTCAGTGGTCGGTAGGTCAGTGGTCGGTAGGTCAGTGGTCGGGACCGAATACCGAACACAGAACACCAAATACCGAACACCAAATACCGAACACCGACCTACCGGACACCCAATTATGAGCCAACCATCATGTTTATCTTACAACCCGGCGTACTGCTGGGGCTATTAATCAGTCTGTTCTATGCAGGGCTTTATCAAATCATTGCAGGGCAGAGACTGCAACATTTGATCGGTGCGGGCATCATGGCCTGCATAGGCTTTGCTGTCGGTCAAGGTATCGGGCTATTGACCCAAGTCGAGACACTACGTCTTGGTCAGCTCTATCTTCTCGAAGCGTCGCTCTGTGCATGGCTGGCGATCTTTGTCGGGCATCTATTAATGGTGGCGCGCCGAACAACATAACATGTGCTTCCAGTCCGTTACAGGCAGGATGCCTATATTGCTATAAACTATATGAGAATCAATCTATGAGTGCTACTATTCGCGATATCGCCATTATCATTATCGCCATCGAAAGCATTGTGATTGCCGGACTGCTGATTGTTCTGGTTTGGCAGGTGTGGCGGCTGGTGAGGATGGTGCAAACCGAAATCAAGCCCATTTTGGATGACGCCAAAGCCACAACCCAAACCACACGCGGCACGGCGGTCTTTGTCAGCGAGCATGTCTCTGACCCCGTGATCCGCGCCAACCGTGCCGTTGCCAAGGTGCGTGGAACAGTCAACTCGCTGCGCGCCGGGCTAGGGCCATCCAAATCAGCCAAGTCAAGGCAAAACAAGCCTACATCATCTAACACTACTACATCATCTAACACTACATCATCCACAGCTAGTTCAGCCAATCCTTCAGTATCTGCATCCACCTCGTCAACATCATAGCACAAATTTAGTGATACAGGTTGTCAACCTGTAAACAAAAAAACTGCGTTCTTCCGTATCCGTTTTTTAATCAAAGTGTAATGGTCAGTAACAGGTTGAACAATTTGACCAGTCCATATAGCCATTCCTACGAGGCCAAGAATCAGCGTTGTACCAGAGGAGATTCTTGACTTTGTAGGAGTGACTCTATAGTCCAGCTTTTTGTGTTCAACCTCTT
>JBCCFC010000997.1:0-5219 GCA_039029935.1 Chloroflexota bacterium | reverse complement strand
TTTTTTTTTGGTTCTTGGGGTTTTTTTGTTAAACACACACATTTTTTTAAAAAATTTGGTTTTTTAAAACAACCCCACCCCATTCCCCTACAAAAGCAATTCCACAGAATGGAGCTATTTTATGCAATTATCTAAACAATTTTTACGCTTTGCCAGTCTATGCCTATGCATGGGCATTCTTTTTTTTACAGCCCAAACAGTCCATGCACAGACAGACCCCACGTTTGCGGTGACAGCACCAGCCACAGCCAATCGAGGGGATACAATCCAGGTCACTGTTGATTTCACCGAAGGGTCGGAGGGTGTTGCCAGCGTCTTTCTTTCGCTCGATTATGACACCACTGTTCTCCAAATTGATGAAACAGATAACAACAGCGATGGCATCCCCGACGCAATCACCTTTGGTGACTCCATACCTGCGGCCTTTAATATTCGCTCGGCGAGTGTGAATGTCAACAACCCCATCAAAGAACTTGACATGACCTTGGCAAGTTTTTCTAGCGTACCACAGACGCTGCCCACGGGGACTTTGCTAACGATTGAGTTTACTGTGCTCAATGATGCTGCTGGTGGCAACACCGCGCTGGATTTGGTCAATGTCTCTGCTGGTTCGGCAGGCGGTGGGAATCTGGCGATAACGCTTCTGAATGGCATCATTAATATCGTTGTACCCACCAATACACCAACAGCAACGTCAACCGCCACGGCGACCTCTGTCCCAACAGATACACCGACGCCGACAGCGACATCCACTTCAACGGCGACATCTACTGAAACAGCAACATCCACTGCCACAGCAACATCCGCTGCGACAGCAACATCCACTGCCACAGCAACATCAACGGCTACACCAACTGCCACCCCTACATTTACTCCAACACCAACGCCAATCGATACGCCTACGGCAACAGCTACACCGACGCATACGGCGACAAGTATACCCACTGGCACACCGACCAGCACGCCTACAAATACACCGACGGATGCACCTACAGATGCACCTACAGATGTCCCAACCGCCACATCCACACCAACATCAACTGAAACGCCTATACCCACCGAAACATCGACACCAGTACCAACGGAGACTGCAACTGCTACAGCAACAACGGTTGTACCGACGGATGTCCCCACTGAGACACCGACCAATATACCAACGAGTACACCCATGCCCGATCCAACTGCTACAACGACATCAACGGCTACGGTGACGAGTACACCAACCAATGTCGTTACAGATACGCCCACTGATACACCCACTGAGACACCCACTGGTGTACCTACTGATACACCTACAGAAACACCGACTGCGACACCCACTGATACAGTATCTGATCCACCCACTGTCGCCGTCTCCAGCATTGAAGTGGCGTTCCCACAGACAGACCCATTTGTGGCCTCAATCAATATCCAAAATCTTTCCAGCAATACCAATATTGGCACAATCACGTTGCAACTGCCCTTTGATACGACTGTGTTTGAGCTTGTCGAATGCAATGGCAGTCCAGGGTTTGACTCGGTGTTGTGTAATGAAGATGCAGGTGTCCTTCAGATTGTGGCCCTGTCAAGTGGTGGTCTATCGGGTAACGGAGAAGCCGACACAGGGGTGGTCGATATCCATTTCCGCCTAGTCAGTGGGCTTACCTTTGAGAATGTCACGGCATCCTACCCACTTGACCTCAGCATCGCCTCCTTCACAGACGTTGAGGGGCAACCCATCGAAGCGGATGTGACGGATGGCACAATCAGCTTGACCTGCTTGCTGGGCGATACCACCTGTAATGGTATAGTCAACATTGTCGATGCGCTGTTCGTTCTGCAATACCACATCAACATCCGTCCCGGCACAAATGAGTTTCCACCCGCCGGACGCGAGATATTCCTCCCCGCCTGTGATGTCAACCAAAATGGTGCGTGTAATGCTGTTGATGCGCTCTTTATCATGCAATGTATGATCGGCATCCCCAACGTCTTCTGTGAAAGCCAGCCCGTTCAGAGCAGTAGCGTTAGTACAAATGGCAGCGTTGCTGCGCAGACGATAACAGAGATGAGCACTGTCACCATTACACAGCCAGCCACCGATGCGGTTGGCACGATCACGCTACCCGTTACGCTCAATGTCGCTGCTGGGCATAACGCGGGTGTTGTCACGGTGGATGTACAGTATGATGCATCACTGTTGGAAATCGTAGACTGTCAGGTCAATGAAGCTGTCTTTGAGACGGGCGTGTGCAATCTCGCCATTGATGGTGCTGCGGGTCTAGTGCGGTTTACCGCTATTGCACCAGCCGGTATTGGCGATAGCGTGACGGTTGCAGATGTGGTGTTCTCTGTGGTTGGTGAGTTGACAGAGGATGTCGCTCAAGATGCTGTCAGCGTGGAAACTGTATTGCTGACGGATTCGGCGGGGCAGTCGTTGATGGATGTGCCGTCGGATGTGGGTATGTACTCGATTTACTTGCCGACTGTGGCGCGCTAAAACGGATCAAAGCCACTAATTTAAACAAGAAGAGCGGGGCATACGATTGAAATCGTATGCCCCGCTCTTTTTTGCAATAGGCTCTTTCAGTAGGTATAATCAGTTTTTGAAGCGTGAAGAGATTCATAACATAACGATTGTATATGAAAAAGGATGGCGTACATGATAGCCGAAACACCAATTAAAAACAAGGTCGAATTTGTTCTTAAGAATAACACCTTAACAAGTGATGAAATTGGGCGTCTAATTACCCTATTTCAGGTAACAGACGATTGGTTGGCACAGATAGATTCGCCAATCTATCAAAAACACCATGCAGTCACGCTTCGTCTGCAACTTCATCAACTAGGCAATTATTATTTTGACCAAGGTGAACGGAACAAATCTAAGTTAGCTGTTTCGCTCTATGATGCGACTTTTTTTGCGGAATCGGAAGGGTTGACCCAAACTCAAATTGAGGCTCTGCAATTCCTCTTCACCTATTTTCTTCGCATTATGCTTACTCATGACGATTTGGACGAATGTGAAGGTAAACTATTTGAAAGTGGTATTCATGTTATGCCTACTGCTCACAATATATCCGAATTTTTAGCATTATCAAGTACATGAGTCCCAAAATTTCGTACAATCAAACTCATTATCTGGATACAACGATTCAAGTTTCTCGTCTATTTGCCCCGATTGCTATACGCCAATGGATCGAGCATCGTATTGCAATGTATAACATTAACCATTATCAATCACAAAATCAACCCCAGCACCATCATGATTTGGGGAAGAGGAAAAACCATTATCAACAATCAAAAGCATCAATCAAACCAAAACCCGCTCCTCAGCGCACCCATCCCACCCCTGCTTCGTAAAATCGCCATTCCCGTCGGCACGGGGGCATTTTTCAACACAATGTTCAACGTCGTTGATACCTACTATGGCGGACTGATTTCCAATGAGGCATTGGCGGCACTCTCGCTTTCGTTCCCGATCTACTTTATCATTATTGCATTGGGCTTTGGTCTCAGCAGTGGCAATACGGCCCTGATTGGCAATGTATTGGGCCAGGGGGATGAGGAGCGCGCAGAATTGTACGCGGTGCAGGGCATTCTCTATGGCATCGTATTAGCACTGCTTACGTCCGTGGCGGTTATCGCAATTGCTCCGGCACTGTATCGAACATTGGGGGCGTCGGGCAGCTATTTGGAAATGGGGTTGAGTTACATCAATCCAATCTTTTACGGCACAGTGTTTTTTGTGCTGCAAATGATGCTCAATTCGCCGCTCAATGCACGGGGAATTACAACACCGTTCCGGAATGTGTTGGTTGCTGGCTTTGTCCTCAATCTTGTGCTAGACCCTTGGTTTATCTTTGGCGGGTTTGGATTACCTGCGATGGGCATTACAGGCATTGCCATCGCAACTGTACTGGTAAAAATCTTGGGCTGTATCTATTTGGCGGTTTACAATGTCAAAGTGGGCACACTTTCCCTGCAAAGTTTCCAAACCTATAGTGTGCCTCGCCTTCAAGCAATTCGCGACATCAGCATACAAGGGTTTCCCAACATTCTGGACATGAGTAGTGTTTCCATTGGATTTTTTATCCTCACATATTTTGTGAGTGGCTTTGGTCAGGAGGCCGTCGCCGCGTTTGGTGCAGCCTCGCGTATTGAGCAGTTAGCCATGCTGCCCTTACTCGGTCTTGAGGTGGCAACATTGAGTTTGATCGCACAGAATAATGGCGCAGGTTTGGCAGCACGCACACATAACATTTTCAATACTGCTATGCACTATGGCATCATCGTCATGGTGATTGGTGCAACGCTGATCACGGTTCTTGCCCCCTATCTAATGGGGCTTTTTAGTGAAACGGCCAATGTGGTGACTATCGGCACGACCTATATCCGCATCAAGGCATGGGCATTGCTACCAACTGCTGGTGTCTTTATTGGCTTTGCGGCCATGCGTGGGGTCAAACGGCCTATTGACGCGCTCATCCTCAGTACGATGCGCATGGTGATATTGCCGTTAATTTTTGTCTATTTATTTGTCACTGTCATGGGCTTTGGCTTATTGTCAATTTGGTGGGTAACGTTTGGTGCTGTAACGGCTGTGGGTATCGTTGCCTATTTTCATGCCAAGCAGCTGCTGCCCACTGTCAATTAGGCTACTCCACAAAATACAATACCCACTTAACTGCGGAGTTAGCAATCTCTATTGCGGGTCGCACACAAGAAATCCGGCATTAGAGATTACACGCAGTAGAATCTACCTCTGGTAGAACCGAAAATTCGGGAAAAAAGACGCAGTAGGCAGTTAAAATGCCGCTTCGGTGCAAATCATCGAAATGGCTCTGAAATCCGGCGTATTTAGGCGTTCTCGCCAGTGTGAGAATGCCCTAATTCGCTCCTGATTTCTCGCTTGGTGTCTCCGCAAATTTTTTACCCTATTTCATACTTTTTCGGCCTACTGCATGTAATAGAGAGTGCTTACTCCGCGTTTCAATGGGTATTTTATTTTGTGGAATGGCCTTAAGCGGCCAATGCTAGCTCCTGCTCGTAACGTTCAGTCGCTTCGGCCACGGCTTGCATTTGTTTCTCGGCCAATCCAGCACGTGCTGCTTGCGCACGATCCGCATGTACTTGCAGGTTGCTACCAGATGACTTGAAGTGTGGCATGACTTCTTGGGCAAAGAGCTCAAAGCTGCGTTTGGTGGCAGCGGGGTTGGCCCAGTTGTGTGCCAAGGTCA
>JBCCFC010000996.1:0-5220 GCA_039029935.1 Chloroflexota bacterium | reverse complement strand
TCGCGGAAGGTAATCGGGACGTGGGTCTGCAAGTCGCCTTGGTTGACGCGGTTGACACCTGTCACCAAATTGTTGAGCGGTCTGAGAAGAATAAAGTCAAAAAAGCGACGATAGCCAAATAGGACAAAGAGAGCCGCGACCACAATCACCCAAACAATGCCAACCATGTTGCGGTGTAGAAAGTGCCGCTCTAAAAAGGTTTGGTTGAGAATAAACGCATCGGCTTGCACAAGATGGTTCTCATAATCGTGCTGTTGGACAAATAGTTCATAACGGGAACCACCGTTGCCCGCCGTCAAGCCCAATGTCGTCGGCAACTTGTCCAGATTGATGTAGGAGAGTGTCATGTTGTGGTCAGCGGCCAGTATTAGTTGAATTATGATGGACGTCTCGACTGCTGGCTGGGCTGAAAGCTGACTCTGGTCTGATGAGAATGACCAGACTCTCTGGTTGAGGCACTCAATACATTCAACCGTGTCCGCTGTCACTGTTTCATACAAGCGCATCTGCCACGTAATCGTCACCTGTTCGGGCGTTTCATCCACATAGACACGCACACGTTCAATCTCATCCAACGCATGATCGAGCAGATAGATGGCTGGATAGATATTGTAATTGACATTGTTGAACAAAGAATAGTGCTGATAGAAATTACCTGTTGCAGAGTCCTGTGGTTGTGTAAACAGTGTATTCAGTGAGGGTTGATTGTACTGTGTAGGCCCATAGAGCGATCCTTGTGGGCTGATCAGCCAGGTCTGGATGGATTGCCCGAAATAGGAAAATGAAAACGGGAGTGAGAGCTGATAGGAGATCGGGGTAGGCTGCGATGTTTGCGCTGTATCCAGCCCTGTATCTAAGCCTGTGTCTAACCCTGTATCTAACCCTGTGTCTATCACCAGCCGATGTCCATCCAACGCTTCATGTTGGACAGGCAAGGTAGAGACGCGATAGCCATCTGCGTGTGGCACAAACTGGATGGTGCGTGGTCCAGTACTCACAGGGAGGGAGGGGACTGTGCCATAAAGGTGAATGCTGACAATGGTTGTGACACCAATTGCCAACAACAGACCTGTCATCAGACCGACGCCAACCAGCTTTGCCAAAAACGATGCGCCCTCGGGGTTGCTGTTGAGATAGGCGAGGGTGATGAGAAAAAGAATAATAAATCCGCCAATCGAGGAGCCAAATTCATTGATGAGGGAGAATAACAGTCCACCTGAAAAAAATGTGATGATGGGCAGGAAGGTTGCGATTAATATACCGAGCATCGCAGGCCAAAAGATGGAGCCAACCGTTTTAGCCCAATGGCCTTGAGGAAAACGAAGATGATAAAGAACACTTTTTTTGGCGTAATCTGGTGTGCTTGCGTTTCTGGATAACGAGACTATCCGCCATATCAGTACGACACCAGCCGCAGGCTTCGTCAATACCAACAATACATAGATATTTATCATCTGTGGTTGAACGGTCCAGAATTGTTTGACAATATAGAAAAGCTGAATGCCGATGAGTACAAAAAAATAGATGAAAAATATCCGAGACACCTGTTTGACTCGATGCGTGAGGCGGTCGATATGGATATGGGTCTCGTTTATTTCTGGCCCGTTTATTTCTGATCCATTTGTTTCTGGGTAATGACAGAAGAACTGTATCAGAAAAAGGCTTTGGATAATGATAAAAAATAACTGTGCTTGGTACGCGTAGTAGTGGGCGATGCCGAAAAAAAGCGACCTGACCAATGAAGCTATGATAAAGAATGTCCATGAGATGAAAAAGAGCAACATATATTGTGCAGATGACGTCGGCTGGACTCGTCCTCGCTGAAACAGAGCATGCTTGGGCAGGGTAGAAAGGTAGACGATTGCTGCTGTTGCAAGAATGAATTGACAAAGGAGGGCAATGGTTGTGAGGTCCACAAAAAACAGGTTGGTCATCATTGTTACCCAATAAAACAGACAAATTTGTCCAGATTTTCGTACAAAATTGTCGAGATTTTAGGACAGACATCCTGCCCCGATTTTTCTATACTTATTCTATGACTCATTAGTATACACCAAGATAGAGAGTATGCCAGTTATCAGTGGTCAGCGGACCAATAAAAGGAAGAATAAATCTTTAAGACGGTTCAGTGTATATGTTTTTTGGCAACATATACACTGAATGCACCAAGAAAACGAAAACAGCGAAGGTACTTTTTATGTTTGAATCACAAAGACATCGTAACACCGTCAAGCCGACGATCTCACAACAACAGCGGGATAGAGGGAAGATGTTGTCTGACACTGAAACGAAGGGTGTTCAACGTAACACAGATCCATCTTCACTTGCGAACGGACTACGCAATGGTCATGATGTCAACCATCTACACCAGACTATCGGCACACAGGCAACCATTCAGTTATTGCGTTCACACAGTAATGCCCCTAAACCACCGCCCATTGTTGGGGCGGTGTATGACACATCATGGATTCAGCGGATGGCTGATCAAATGTCGGGTGGTGTTTCTACCAATCAAAATGCTCCAAGGAGCGACGGGCCCTATCATATCTGGCGTTTTGCTTCTGACACCATCCAGCGCAATGGTGAGACACCGACCTCCACAGTTGCCGTTGATATCAGCAATGAGGTAGAGGATAACGAGCTTCACTCCGGTGAGGATGAGCGTCGTGGTATGAATAGCAACTATGATGTGCCATGGAGCATGTCATCAGTAGATTTGGGTGATGGTGAGTATATGCCCAAAATTCTCATTAACCGCAATCAGTTGCGGCCAGAAGACCGCCCTGATGATGGCACAGTGCAACAAGAGGCATATAAGTCTATTAAGCCTACGCTGGCGAAACCCCAAGGAGTTGCGGCGAGTCGTCGAGGGATGTTTCAGGGATTGCGCAGGAAAACACTGTTTGCCAGAATTCAGGATGAGGTAGATGCGTATAATCGGCTCGACTCACGTCAAATTACTGAGATTGCTGCCAAGCTCAGGTTGCTACGGACGCTGACAGCCTCCTATTTAGCCAAATATAATCAAGGGTGGCATAAACGCAAAGTGACCCAAACAAAATTTAACTGGCGTTCACGGCAACGTGAACAAGTGACAGATACAAATAGGCGCACAAAATATACAGAGGTGAAAAACCTTCATGCATACCTCACAAACCCGACTAAAGCTGTAAGAACATTTGAATTGGTGGTCATTGCTCCCAGGTTTCGTCGTATGGGGTATATTGTCACACAAACAGATCCAAGAGGCAATCCTTCTTATGAAAAGAATAGATATGGCCAGATCGTGAAACTACCCCACTTTAAGAAAACCGAACACAAACTGCGTATTGTCGGGATAAATCACACCGCAAAGATGGTGGAGCATTTTAAAAAAGAATTTTCCCTTGAAAACTACTTTTTTTTAAAGCGTTTTTTGGAGGTAATGGCAAACTCAAACCGCACCGTTGGTGATGCAATCGACATCTATACACGCTATATAGCGCGGGGGTCTGACTTCCAAATTAACATTAGCCATAAGCACGAAAAAAAGCTATATAGGCAAATGTCAGAGTTGAATAGACGTACAAAAGAGCCTTTTGATATGATGAACAGAAATACACCACTTCCTGCTGAGATTATGCAGTCTCTCCAGAAAAATGGCTTTGACCAAATTTTGAAGCTTATCGTTGATACTTTGTCGAGATATAAAACTGCAAAAGATGAACTTGAGCAGAAACGAGAGAATGCTCTGCGCGCTAGAAATAAATTCTCTTGGCGGCGAACAGGTCAAGACAAACGTGCGATGCAAACGTGGAATAAAATGCGCCAAACGCATGGGCGGCTTGCATATGCCTCCAAATCAAAAGGCTATACGCTGGAAGATGTAGTCAAATGGAATCAAGACTCACTTGTCCCCAAGACTGGGCGAACCATGTTTGGTGAGTCGCCCAAAAAGGATGAGGTTAGCCCATTGGCCCTTATCAACAATGGGGATGTTCATACAGAACCAGTGGAGGGGTTTGTCTCTAGCAAATATCAAGCACCCGTCAAAGGATCAAAGCGACCTTCAAACAAACCTAGCTCCGGCGGTAGAGGATGGGGCTTTGGCTGGTTTAAAGGCTCATCGCAAAAGAAGACGAAGGAGAGTGGCGTCGGTGCTCTGTTTGATGTGAATTTAGATGACGTAGGCAATACTCTTGATATGGTTGGCTCCATTGATTCTGATGATTTGGATCTCTCCTAGCCAATTGTTAATCGAAATAGCAGCAGTCGTTAAAGCGTTTAGATCGCTTCTGATAGAAAAAGGAGAACTATTATGATTAGACAACGTACACACCATCAACGAATAAAACGATATATGCATGATCGGCAACGCTCATACGGGCAGCAAATCATGACAGCGTTGCCGGATACCTCATTTACGTAGCCAATGCACCTGAGAAAATCCAAATATTAAGGAATCATCAAAAATATGGGTGTGAAAACAGGGGCAATCCACAGAACAGCGCGTGATAAGCAGCGACATGCGAGGATTCATCGCCAATCGAACATGCTGCAACCAGAAACCGATGCCCCACACAGCGAGTTTAGCCTTTCGCGACAGCCAAGCGAATTTTTACAACGAAACCCCTCTTCGTTCTTGTCTCGATCTCATCACAGAGCAGAGACAAATCATACAGAGACAGATAAATCAAACTATTCCCCTCATCATCAACCAACCATTCATCGCTCAACGGAGCAACCCATCTCATCACTTTCATTTCTAAAAAGTCTACGGACATCGCATGATGCGCCTGCTTCAAAGCAAGGGGCATGGCTCAATCGGTATCCGACGAGCGGTCACACCATCAGGCAACCAACCATCAACCGCAGGGTATCCCTACCCACAAGCAAGCTCATAAGCAACCCCAGTCAAAAGAATCATACAGACGTGATTCAGTTGGTGCGTAGAAATGGCACATTGCAACATCCCAAGGGCAATGGCAATCAAGTCACAATTTATGGATATACAACGTCTAATAACAATGTGACGGTAAAAACGCAGTATTGGGATCGAAGTAGCCGACAAAAATTGAATCACAATACCCCTATCTCAATAGATTTAGACAAACGAGATACAACACAAAAATATGTCGAGGTCCAATATGTGGTAGGGAGGACAGCAATTCCAAATTAGAAAAGAATTCAAACTTACATTTCAGGTGGTATTAACATAATTCTTTAATGGATAGCCATTTG
>JBCCFC010000995.1:0-5220 GCA_039029935.1 Chloroflexota bacterium | reverse complement strand
CAAAAATTGAACACCTACCGGAGGTCCCAACTATAGGATTGTACAAACAAGGATTGTAAAAATGAGTATATTATCAAATATTGTTCATAGCAGAGTCAATGACTTTATTGGAGGTATCATTCATTCAAAATATGAAGACCTTCCCGCCATCCCGATAGCTACTATCGGCGAACTGAAAGAGTCGCTGGAAAATTTAAATAAAAGGAAAATCCAAACCACCCAACCTAGACAAAACTTAACAATGTCCTATACGCTTAATGGGCAAACTGCGACGGGGCGTCAGTTTTTATACGGTGCAGATACGGAAGATTTAGAAGAAGAATCTAAAAATATTCTGCAAAAAGCGTTAGAAAAGACAGATGCTTTGATCGATATGATTCGCTCTGTTTTATCCCCCGACACAGTGGCAGACAAAACAATGGATGACCATCCTCTGATGCAGTTATCAATAGAGGAACCGCAACAATTCACGATGTCATGGCCCGTTCTACCAAACATTTACCGCATGGGAGAAAAATATTTAGACACTTGGGTTGCCACCTTAACGGATACCGAGACTGCGAACCAACAATTCTGGCCCACGATTGCCAGTTATGGCCTACCCTTTAACCTGCTTATACTACAAAAAGTGATTACACCTGAGCAACAGACCGCACTCAAATTGAAGTTTGAAACAGCTTGGACGCCAGAAGTTGATGCCCTAGCAACCACTGGACAACTATTTGTGATTGACTTAAGCATTTTTACCACGTTAAAGCCGAGTCAAGTTGATGGTTCTATCCGTTTTACCCCAGCTACGATCACTTTATTGAAACAAGACCCGCAAACCAAAGACCTGACGCCTATTGCGATCCGTGTCAGTGGCAACCAAGATGACGGCGTACAAATTTATACCGTGCCAGCCTCTATGCCAGCCTCTGTGCCAGCCGCTACCGCTACAACCGACTCTGCTTGGTTATATGCCCTGCAAGCGGCTAAGACCTCTGTCACCGTGTATGGGATATGGCTAGGTCATGTTTACCATTGGCACCTTGTCACTGCGGCTTTGCAAATGACCTTGAAAGAGCAGATATCCAAGGAGCACCCTATTCGGCACTTACTTGATCCTATATCGAACCACCTCATTGGCTTTGACACGCTACTGCTCTTGTTGTGGGGGCAAATCGCACCACCCACGTCCATCAGCACATCTGCCCAATTTTTAGACATCAGTAACACGTTTGCCGCCGGACGTTTATTTTCTGATGACCATCCTCTGAATACCTTAGCTCGCCATAATATTGACAAAGCCGACTTTAGCCACAAGGAGCCGTGGGATAAATATCCCATCGTTCAGGGGTATATAAAAATCTGGCAGGAGACGGCTGAGTATGTGACTGTCTTTGTTGAACAGAACTACACAGATGATCGCGCGGTAAGCAATGACAAAGACCTACAAGCGTGGATCAGTGCGGCAAGCGACCCAAACGATGGTAATATTAGAGGTCTGTCGAACATTGATAGCAGAGAGTCCTTAACGCAATTTCTCACGAGCATAATCTACCGTGTAACAATCCATGGGGCCGCACGTCTCAACGATTCGGCAAATCCATATCTATCCTTTACACCAAATTTTCCACCTTGTTTGCAAAATGATCAAATCCCTAGCCCAGACAGCGAGTTTAGCACGGCCGAATTGTTAAAATACTTACCCAAAACTGGCACAATTGGCAAGGTCTTAAATTTTTATATGATTTTTGCTTTTTCAGTACCCTATGAGCCACTCATACCTGTGGGTGGTATTGACACGAACTTATTCTTTGGTGATGACCCATCCACGCCTTGCAACCAAGCCCTTATCAAGTTTCGCCAAGCAATTGCAGACTACATTCGTGATTACGGAGATGGGTTGCCCCAAACTTATCAGTGGCCGTTAAATATTGAAACATAAAAGCACAAAAAGAGAAACCTATGCAAAAATATACCAATCAAGCACCGCTGGCCGATGCATTGGCCGCACAGCAAGCCAATCCACAGGGATTCGCAACCTACATAGACCGCATCTGCGACCGTATCGACCAAGTTGAGCCGCACGTTGAGGCGTTTGTGCCAGAGAACAATCGGCGTCAGCGAATGCAACAGGTAGCGGCAGAGTTGCAATCACGCAACGCTACACACACGTTACCACTTTATGGAGCCATTCTTGGTGTCAAAGACATTTTCTATGTGGATGGCTTTGACACCAAGGCAGGGTCGGATGTGCCAACGGATCATTTCAATCAGGCCGAAGCGGTCAGCGTCTCCAAACTGCGTGACGCAGGTGCACTTGTCGCTGGCAAAACTGTCACGACCGAGTTTGCCTACTTTGCACCGGGGCCAACGCGTAATCCGCACAACACGGCGCACACACCAGGCGGCTCTAGCAGTGGCTCGGCTGCATCGGTGGCCGCGGGGATGTGTACGCTGGCCTTGGGGACGCAGACGGTTGGCTCGGTGATTCGTCCTGCCGCGTTTTGTGGCATTGTCGGCTTCAAACCTAGCTATGGTCGGCTCAACTCAACGGGCATCCTCTATTACTCGCGCACCGTCGACCATGTCGGGCTGTTTACACAGGATGTGCAGGGCATGACGCAGGCCGCGTGTATCGTCTGTGACAACTGGACAGAACCACTCATGGCGACTGGCTATCCCATCCTTGGTGTGCCGGAGGGACCATATTTGCAGCAGGCAAGTGCCGAAGCACTGAAACGATTTGAACGACAGGTGGCCGATTTGCAGGAGAAGGGGTTCCCTGTCAAACGTGTGCCTGTCTTGGACAATATTGAGTCGATGACCCACACCCACAACCGTCTGATTTATGCGGAATTGGCCGAGGAACATGCACCAATCTACGATCAATATCAGCATCTCTATCGCCAACGGACACGCGATGCCATTGATGAAGGGCGTACAGTTTCGGCGGATGAAGTGGCGGTGGGTCGTGCCAGTTGTCTGGATAATCGAGCGTCGATTGAAGCGTTGATGGACCGTGAAGGCATTGACCTCTGGGTCTGCCCATCGGCTCCTGGGCCTGCACCGCAAGGCATCCACGCCACAGGCAACCCGTGCATGAACATGCCTTGGACCCATACGGGGATGCCCGCTATCACATTGCCTGCTGACTATGCCGACAATGGCTTACCGTTGGGGTTGCAATGTGTTACCCACTTTGGCCGTGATGAAGCCCTGCTCCTCTGGGCAACCATGTTGTCCGATGCGCTTCAACCACGACTCGAACGCGAACAACGTTACAAAGTCTATATGCCTGCGGTATTTGCAGAGTAACAACAAAAATGGTTCAACAGGTCTACATGTGCTTGACATCGCTAGAGCGTGTATCGTAGGTTATCGCTAAGAGCGTGACACTCTGGCTCCCACCAAGAATGTCACGCTATTAGCGATGACCTACGGTTGTCAAACCACATGATTGTCAAACCACATGAATTCCGCAGAGCCAAACTTTCAACTTTCCACTATCAACTTTCAACTAAAAAGGAGAAACCATGACAAACGCAATCGTTGCACCGGAACCATTGGCCGTTGAAGAAGGGGCCAAAGTCCTCATGGCGGGTGGCAATGCCATCGACGCCGCTGTCACCGCTGCCGCTGTGCAGGCCGTCATCGACCCACAAATGTGTGGTGTTGGGGGCTATGCCGTGTTCACACTACACCTCGCCAACCCTGATCCGCAAACGGGACAACAACGCATCAGCATTGATGCCCCCGCACTGGCGGGTAGCAAGGTCACACCCGATATGTGGGTCGATAAATACATCCGTCCCAATCCTGATGGTTGGGGCTATTTCTTGGAGGGCAGCGTCAACGAATTGGGCTACACCTCTGTCTGCACGGCGGGTTGGGTCAAGGCCATGTCCACGCTGCTCGACCGCTGGGGAACGTACTCATGGGCGCAGGTGGTCGAACCTGCGGCGCGCATTGCCGAGGAAGGCTTTGTGGTCAACGAACGGCTGATGAACATGTGGCAGCGTGTCAAACGGTATCCCGAAAGCTGTGCACTCCTCGACTACATCATTGGCAACCCAGAGTCACGTCGCATCTATCTACGTGAGGATGGCAAGCCCTATGAGATGGGACAGATGATCTCGAATCCAGACTATGCCAAGACACTGCGTCATTTGGGCGAACATGGACCCGAAGATTTCTATCATGGAGAGTTGGCCGACCGCATGGCCGCAGATTTGGCCGCCAACGGCAGCTTTGTCACACGTGACGATTTCACCAACTATGCCCTGCGTGAGGATATGCTTGTCTCTGGAACCTATCGCGGCTACACTGTCACCAACACGAGCGCACCACATGGTGGACCGACAATGATTGCCATCCTCAATATTTTGGAAGGCTTTGACTTGGCGGCAATGGGACACAACTCGCCCGACTACATCTACACGTTGGGCATGGCGATGAAAGCGGCATTTGCGGACCGTAACCGTTTTATGGCCGACCCTGAATTTAACGATGTGCCAATTGAATGGATGATGTCCAAAGAACGGGCGGCAGAATGGCAGGCGCATATCCGCGCCGAAAAAGAGATCACGGCCGATTATGCAGCCAACGGTCATCCCGACACCACGCAAGTCACCGTTGTGGACAACGCGGGCAACTGCATCTCGCTGACCCACTCACTCGGTGTTTCGTCCGGTGCCATCACCCCAGGCATGGGCTTTATGTACAACAACTCGATGATCAACTTCTACCCACTGCCCGGCCACCCCAACTCGATTGAGCCAGGCAAGGGACGCACCACAGGCATGGCCCCCACCATCGTCTACAAAGATGACAAGCCCATCATCGTGTTGGGATCACCCGGCGCCTCACGCATCATTACCTCCAACTTGCAGGTGGTCCTCAACGTGCTGGACTTTGGCATGTCGATCAGCGACGCCGTTCATGCACCCCGCATTGACTGCCAACTCAACGACATCCGCTGTCATGCGCGCATCCCAGAGTTTGTCTGTGCCGAAGTGCGTAAGAAGCATCCCATCTCACGCATCCCGCAAAGTCACGGTGGCTTTGCATTGGTGCAGGCCATCACCATTGACCCAGAGACGGGGGTGCTGGCGGGTGCCGCGGATACAGGGACGGATGGGATGGCGTTGGTGGTGTAAATTTTGTAGGTGTATGAGGTGAGGTGGTGAAATGGCTGATTTTTTGCAAAAAATCAGCCATTTCACCACCTCACCT
>JBCCFC010000994.1:0-5226 GCA_039029935.1 Chloroflexota bacterium | reverse complement strand
CCTGAACTTTTTCCCGGACAATCAGCCGAGTTGGGTTGCCAATGCAAAGTCAAAGCCAATGCTTGAATCAATGGGAGAAAGTCTGGTGAATGCCGTTCCCCCGGTGGATTTTAAGTCCACTGCGTCTGCCATTCCGCCACCGACCCGTGTAGATATCTATTATAGCAGAACAAATAAATTCTGTCAATTGATATTTGTTTGAAAATGCGATTTATTGGTATTTACTCATGAAATTGTAACCATTCTTCCTTAGAGTCGATACGAATTTGTGTTGATGGATCAGTATCCATCTCCTTTGAGACCCGATCACACCATTCTTGGTGGTACAATTGTGTCAACTCATTTGCCAATCGACTCCACTCTTCCGCTGAAATAATAACTGCAGTTGGTTTGCTGCACATTACGCATAGTCCTCCAACGGTGGGCACGTACACACCAGATTCCGATCCCCATAGGCATTATCCACCCGCCCAACCGCAGGCCAGAATTTGGCGGCTTTCACCCAGGGCGCAGGGAATGCCGCTTGCTCACGCGCATAGGCGCGACCCCACTCACCTGTAATTGTGGCGGCGGTATGCGGCGCATTCTTGAGCGCGTTATCGACAGCATCGGCTTCACCATTGGCAATTGCCATAATCTCACTATGAATGGCAATCATGGCGTCACAGAAGCGATCCAACTCAGCTTTGGATTCGGACTCGGTTGGTTCAATCATCATCGTCCCTGCTACAGGCCAGTGGACAGTGGGTGCATGGAAGCCATAGTCGATCAGCCGTTTGGCAACATCATCAACCTCCGCATGTTCTTTGAAACCGCGCAGATCAACGATGCATTCATGTGCTACAAATCCATTGCGTCCTTGATAGAGAACTGGATAATATGGCTCTAACCGATTGGCAATGTAGTTGGCGTTGAGAATGGCGACCTTGGTGGCCTCTGTCAAGCCGGACACGCCCATCATACGGATATAGGCGTAGGAGATGGGCAGGATGCTGGCACTGCCCCAAGGTGCCGCCGACACCGCTGTCTCTTGCTGTGCCATATCTACAACGGCATGGCCGGGCAGAAAGGGCGCGAGGTGCGCTGCCACACCGATGGGGCCCATGCCAGGACCGCCACCACCATGTGGAATGCAGAAGGTTTTATGCAGATTGAGATGGCAGACATCGGCGCCAAAATCACCGGGGCGACACAGCCCCACCTGTGCATTCATGTTGGCCCCATCCATATAGACCTGACCACCCGCATCATGGATGAGCTGACAAATTTCGACAATGCTTTCCTCAAAGACGCCATGTGTTGAAGGGTATGTCACCATCAATGCAGCCAACGTTTCATTGTGCTTGTCTACTTTTGCGCGCAGATCACCCATATCGACATTGCCTTCATCATCACAGGCAACGACCACAACGTCCATGCCTGCCATCACCGCGCTGGCGGGGTTGGTCCCATGTGCCGAGCTTGGAATCAGACAGGTCGTGCGTGTCGTGTCACCACGTGATTTGTGATAGCCACGAATCGCCATCAACCCTGCATACTCACCCTGTGACCCCGCGTTGGGTTGAAGTGAGATGGCAGCAAACCCCGTGATCTCTGCCAGCCACGCCTCTAAATTGGCAAAGAGTTGCTGATAGCCCTGTGTCTGGCGCAACGGTGCAAAAGGATGAATTGCCCCAAATTCCGGCCAAGTGACAGGCAACATCTCGGTGGTCGCGTTAAGCTTCATGGTGCAGGACCCCAACGGGATCATCGAGTGCGTCAATGACAAATCCTTGGCCTGTAGACGATGCATGTAGCGCAACATTTCTGTCTCTGAATGATAGCTGTTGAAACTGGGATGGGTGAGATAGTCGCTGGTTCGCTGATGTGACTTCGTGTAGTCAATAGTAGCCTGGCTTGCCAGAGTTCTCCATGTTTCAGATGTCACCACACACCCAAAAAGCTGTGCCAGCGTGTCTAAATCCGCCAATGTTGTCGTTTCATCCAGCGAAACACCCACTGCTTCATCTGCCCCATCTGTGTCTGCTCCATCTATGTCTGCTCCATCTGTATATAGCCGCAGATTGACGCCATTGGCCTCGGCATTGGTGAACACATCAGCTAGAGGCTGCGGGCCTTGCCCTTGTGCAATTTTGAGCGTATCAAAGGTGGCGTGCCAACCCAACTCATATCCCGCATCTGTCAACACCTGTGCCAGCAGACTGGTCAACAGACGCACGCGCTGGGCAATACGCTTGAGGCCATCAGGACCGTGATAGACTGCATACATCGACGCCATCACAGCCAACAGCACCTGTGCAGTGCAGATATTGCTCGTCGCCTTGTCACGCCGGATGTGTTGCTCTCGTGCCTGTAAGGTTAAGCGCATGGCGGGTTCGCCGTTGGCATCGACTGATACACCGACCAGCCGTCCCGGTAATAATCGTTTATGCTTGTCAATCACGGCCATATAGGCAGCATGAGGCCCGCCATAGCCCAGCGAGACCCCGAAGCGTTGTGTATTACCCACCGCGATGTCTGCGCCAAATTCACCTGGCGGACGCAGCAATGTCAATGCCAATAAGTCTGCTGCAACGACGACAAGGGCATTGTGCTCATGCGCCTTGGCACAGAAATCTGTGTAGTCTAAAATATCACCCTCAGTCGTGGGGTATTGGAGCAGAACACCAAAAGTTGCTTGACTGAAGTCATAGTCTTCATGGTTGCCAATCATCAGCTCATAGCCCAATGGTTCGGCACGGGTACGCACAACATCAATTGTCTGCGGGTGACACTGTTCAGAAACGAAAAAGACATTGGCCTTGGATGAGCGTTTTTGCGCACGTTTGCAGATGACCATTGCCTCGGCTGCCGAAGTTCCCTCATCAAGCATGGACGCATTGGCAATGTCTAGCCCTGTCAGATCGCAGACCATTGTCTGGAAATTAAGCAGTGCCTCCATGCGCCCCTGTGCAATCTCCGCTTGATAGGGTGTATAGGCCGTATACCAGCCTGGATTCTCCAGAATGTTGCGCTGGATGACGGGTGGCGTCAAGCAGTCCGAATAGCCCATGCCAATAAAGGAGCGATAGACGCTGTTTTGCTCTGCCAAGCTACGTAGCTCGGCCAGCACCTCTGATTCGCTGCGCGCATCCGGCAAATTGAGACGGCCATCCAGCCGAATCGACGCAGGGATGGTCGCATCCATCAGCGCATCCAGAGAGTCCACTCCAACCGTTGTTAGCATCTGCCCTAATTCATCATGACTGGGACCTATATGACGATGTTCAAATCCATCGAGCGCCCCAAGTAGCTCCAAATTGTTCATGATGGCTCCTATCCGATAAACTCGGCATATGCATCTGGCGATAACAGCGAATCCCATTCGCCAGCGTCGCCTGCACGGAATTTGATGATCCACCCATCCCCATATGGTGAATCATTGACCAGCTCCGGTGCATCCTCCAGCATATCATTCACCTCAGTAATCTCGCCCGACATCGGAATAAACAGTTCGCTGACGGCTTTCACCGACTCAACTGTCCCAAACTCATCGTCTTGTGCAAACGACTCACCCACCTCTGGCAACTCCACATAGACCACGTCACCCAATGCTTCCTGTGCATGGTCGCTGATGCCACAAATGTAAATGCCCTCATCCTCTGTTGGACGAACCCACTCATGTTCTTTGCTATATTTTGCATTTTTGTCAAAACTCATGATTTTTCTCCTTAAAAAAGTTGAAGGGTTGAAAGGTTGAAGAGTGGAAAGTGGGAAGTGGGAAGTAGGAAGTGGATTGTTCACACTATCACACTATCACACCATCACACCATCACACCCCTACACTATCACACCCCTACACCATCACACCCCTACACCATCACACCCCTACACCTTATAAGCTGGTTTATAAAACGGGCGGCGTACAACCACCGCTGATTTATTCTTTTTGCGAATGGCAATTTGTAGGTTTGTGCCACGTTTGGCATAGGCGGGCGGCACAAAGCCATGCCCACAATAGAGGTCAACGCTGGGCGCATACATACCCGTGACCACTTTGCCAATTTCATCACCGTCTTCATTCAGAATGGCGTAATCTTGGCGTGGCACACCTTTGTCTGTTAATTTGAAGGCAATTAATTTTTTATCAACACCATTGGCCTTCTGTGCAAGCAACCGCTCCTTGCCAATAAAGTCGCTATCAAAGCGACATGCCCAATTCAGTCGCGCTTCAATCGGTGTAATGTCGTCGTCGATTTCATGACCATAGAGCGGGAAGCCTGGCTCAAAGCGTAAGCTATCACGAGCCGCCAACCCAACTGGTGTTACCTCAATGCCCGCAGCCGCACCTGTTGCCAGAATGCCTTCCCACACACCAAGCGCATCTTTGGCAGGAAAGAACAATTCAACGCCATCCTCCCCTGTGTAGCCTGTGCGCCCAACCAACGCCTGTGTCTGTGTATCTTGGCATGTCAGCGTCGTTTCAAACGCGGTGAATCTTGGCACTGAGGACAAATCCGTCTCTGTGCATTGCTGCAACAGTGCAATAGCATGAGGTCCTTGTAATGCCAACATGTACGTCTCCAGCGAGACATCGGTCACGGTGACATCAAAGACATCCATCTGCGACTCCATCCAAGCTACATTTTTGGCAAGATTGGATGCATTCACGACCACAAACCATGCATCGGGTAGCCGATAGATAAAGGTGTCATCCAAAATCGTACCATCCTCTCGACACATGAGCGCATAGTGCGCATCATAGTCGCCCATCTCACTGATGTCCCATGTTAGTAACCTGTTGAGATAGGCTGTGGCATCCGGTCCTGTGACCCGAATTTGTCCCATATGGTCAATGTCAAATATCCCCGCTGACTGACGTGTGGCACGATGCTCGGCCAACGCCCCAGTCTTATACTGAACAGGCATCTCCCATCCAGCAAACGGAACCATCCGCCCCCCATTCGCCACATGCCATTCATAAAGCTGTGTTCGTTTTAGTTCTTGTTCTGCCATAGGCAACCTCCGAAATAGTGAAGAGTGAATAGTGAAGAGTGAATAGTGAACAGTGAATAGTGATGAGTTGACAGTACTCTTCAACCTTTCAACTCTTCAACCTTTCAACTCTTCAACCTTTCAACTCTTCAACCTTTCAACTCTTCAACTGTTCCAAATAAAAAAACGGGTACGCGCAAGTTGCGATACCCGTTTGTCTCTGTCCAAAACCTGAGAGATTTCTCTTTGTTT
>JBCCFC010000993.1:0-5226 GCA_039029935.1 Chloroflexota bacterium | reverse complement strand
CAGGTTCTCATCGTAAAGGCTCTGCTCGCTATACCAGCGATCAAACTCGACACCAATTTGTGCCAACTCTTCTTTGAGTGCCTCCAGAACAATGGCGCGTCCCATCACTTTGAACTGCTCAATAACCGCCTCCTTGGACTGTGACATAAAGTGTTCACCGTGTTCATCAATAACGGTTTGTGCATAATCAAACATGTACTCGCCCTGATACCCCTCTTCAGGGAAGGGAGCATCCTGCCCAAGTCGCTGTGCATAGCGCGCATAGAGCGACTCTGCAAACAGCCCAAACTGGTTGCCTGCATCGTTCACATAAAATTCGCGTTGAATTTCATAACCCGCTGCTTCCAGCACATTGGCAAGCCCATCACCCAACACCGCATTACGCGCACCGCCATAGTGAATGGGTCCAGTGGGGTTCGCACTGACATACTCAACCTGCCAACGCTTCCCCTGACCGACTGTGAGATTGCCAAAACTATCCCCCGCTTCTATCATGGCATTGACCTGCACTTGCAACCAGCTATCGGCTAGGCGTAGATTGATGAATCCTGGACCCGCTAAATCCACATTGTCGAGCAGATTATCGGCTGGAATGTGATCTACAATCGCCTGTGCAATTTGGCGTGGATTGCTCTTTTGCCCTGTGGTTTTTCTGATGGCAGACGCAACCACCATTGCCACATTTGTACTATAGTCCCCATGTTCAGCTTGTTTGGGGCGCATAATCTCAACAGCAGGCATCTCAAATGCAGGCAACTGCGCTGCCGTCTGTGCCGCCGTGATTGCATGTTCAATTGTCTCTCGGATTAAATCCTGTAACATATCTCTTTCCTATCTATATTATGCCTCGTCCATCTCATACCAATTATAGCCAATTTCGACATCCACCTTCAACGGAATTGAGAGCGAATAGGCCGATTCCATCTCTTCGCGCACCAGTTTTACCAGCGCGTCTCGCTCCTCTGGTGGGAATTCCAACACAATTTCATCGTGAATTTGCAGCAACATGTTGGCCTGCAATCCATCATGCCTTAAGCGCCTGTAGACGTTAGTCATTGCCAACTTCATGATGTCTGCGGCTGCCCCTTGGATCGGTGCGTTGATAGCGGCACGTTCAATTCCTTGACGTTGTACATAGGGAACGTTCTCATTTTTCAGTTCCAGAAATTCACGCCGTCGTCCCAGCAGGGTCTCAACATAGCCATCCGTATTGACCTGCTGAATCGTGTCAGAGATATATGACTGAATACGAGGGTAGGTTGCAAAATATTGGTCCATAAAATGCTGTGCTTCTTTGGGACTCATATCCGTGCGTGTGCTGAGTCCGAAGGCACTAGACCCATAGATGGTGGCAAAGTTGATTGTCTTTGCCAAGCCGCGCTGGTCCGATGTCACCTCACCGATATCGACAGTAAACAATTTCGCTGCTGTCGCCGCATGGATATCTTGATCATTGCTAAAGGCATCAATCAAGGCGGTTTCCTCAGCCACATGTGCCATCACCCGCAGTTCCACCTGGCTATAGTCCGCCGCCATCAACTGCCACCCCTCTTGCGCAACAAAGGCACGACGAATCTGACGACCCAAGTCTGTGCGAATGGGAATATTTTGTAGATTGGGATTGCTGCTGCTCAAACGGCCCGTCGCCGCCCCTGTTTGGTTAAAGTTGGTGTGAACCCGTTCCGTCTTGGGGTTGACCAGCGTAGGCAGCGCATCGACATAGGTCCCACGAAGGTTATCCAGCTGCCGCTGCTCCAGAATGTTTTCAATTAGACGACTCTGATCTCTGCTCAGTTGACTGCGCATCGCACCCAATTTTTCCAATACACTGACCGCTGTGCTATAGCTTCCGGACTTGGTTTTCTTCATGCCCTTGGTGGGAAACCCCATCTCGTCAAAGAGTACTTGGCTCATCTGCTGTGTACTGCGCATATTGAACTCATGCCCAACAATATCAAACATCTCCTTTTGCAATTCACCCAGCCGCTCGGTGAGCTTGACCGACATCTCCTGCAAGACATCGGTATCCAGTCGAATCCCTGTGATTTCCATGTCGGTCAGGATGGGAATCAGCGGCAACTCCACTTCCTGATAGAGGTCCCACATGTTGGCGTCCTTGAGCCGCCCCTCAATAATGGGATAGAGTTGAATCGTCACATCGACATCGGCCCCACAATAGGCCGCCGCTTTGTGTATCTCGACCTGATCCATCGTGATCTGGTTACGCCCTGTGCCGATGAGGTCGGTCAACTCGATCATGTTCCAATTGAGTTCCTCGGCCGCCTGTGCCTTTAATCCTAATCGACGGCTCAACGGGTCCAGTAACCACGCCATAATCATCGTATCGTGGATGACACCCTCCACCGCCAAGCCATGTTGGAGACAAACTGTGAGATCAAATTTGCTGTTGTGTGCAACCTTGGGAATCTCTGGATTCGCAAAGAACGGTTGAATCGCCGCTTTGATGGTGTTCCATGACAACTGTGTCTCACCCTCTTGCAAGACTTCATGGTCGATGGGAATATAGGCCGCTTTCCCCGCACCCCATGCTACACCCAGCCCGATCAACTTGGTCTGTACGGCATCGACACTATCTGTCTCCACGTCAAAACAGATTTGTGGTGCCGTCTGTAACGCCTCAACAAGCGTCTGGAGTGATGCTTCGTCCTGCACACAGAGATAATCGTGCGAAAAGTCGATGGTTTCCGGCTCATCACCCGTTTCTAGCCCTAGCAGAGCCATCTGTCCCGTGTCTGTATCCTCGACCGTCGTTCCTGCAATGTCGCCAGTGTCGGAACTGGGCAAATCACGCAGCAAACTCTTAAATTCAAGCTGGTTAAACAGGTCAATGACCTTCTGTTGATCGTAGTTTTTTAACCGATAGGTCTCAGGATCAAAGTCAATGTCAAGGTCTGTGACAATTGTCACCAGTCGTTTGTTGAGCCGAACCTGCTCTTCGGCGTCAGCCAATTTCTGGCGCGCCTTGGGACCGCGAATTTCCTCGATATGGGCATAAACGTTGTCGAGCGTTTCATATTGATGGAGATATTTAATCGCCGTTTTTTCGCCCACACCGGGTACACCTGGGATATTATCCGAAGAATCGCCCACCAATGCCTTGAGATCAATAAACTGTTGGGGCGTCAACTGATAGCGTTTTTCAACATCCTCCGGCCCATAGATTTGCGATCTGGGATTGGGACCACCTGCCGTGTAGAGAATTTTGACATGCTTGTTGACCAATTGGAAGAGGTCGCGGTCCCCCGTCATAATCAAGACATCAATCTCTTGTTGCGCGGCCAATTGCGACAACGTACCCAGCACATCATCGGCCTCGTAGTTTTCACGTGTGACAATGGGAATATTAAAGGTGTTGACCACATCCTCAATACGCGGCATCTGAACGCGCATCTCATCAGGCATCCGCTCGCGCGTGGCTTTGTAGTCGGCAAATTCCTCATGCCGCCATGTGTCACCCACATCAAAGGCAACAGCCACATAATCGGGCTTATGCTCCTTAAACACACTGAGCAGCTTGCGTGTGAACCCGTAAACCGCTGCGGTTGGCTCACCACTTCGGGTTGTTAACGGCGTCTTCATGCCAAAAAAGGCCCGATACGCCTGGGAATGACCATCGACGAGTAAAAGTGTAGACATAGATTTTTACTTAGCGTTACAATTTAACAAGTTAATCGGTAGGTCGGTAGGTCGGTATTCGGTGTGTCGGCCTTAAACCTACTGGAGTTGTTGCAAAAGAACGAACGCCACCGAATTGTATTCGGTGTCTAACACAGGAAGTATACTCCAGTATACTGTAATGTATTGAATACAATTGCGTACAACCTGTTTTAACAGGTTTTCTGTATTAGCATGGGATTTGCAATCCCATGACGCTTTGCAATTTACTGACCTACCGACCCACTGACCTACCGACCCACTGACCTACCGACCCACTGACCTACCAACTAATTCGTCCCTAGCGAAATACTGCCTTCCTCAACAAGCGCACGAATCTGTGGCACTTTCATGATCGAGCGCAGTGTCCGCATACGACGCCCCGCATCCAAGCGAAAGCGTCCACTGGGCAATTCCAAAATATAATTGTTGCCTGTGTTGTTGATCAACATGATGACATCATCTGGGTTGATTTTCCATGTATTTTCTGAACTGGTTGCAGCCATTGTTTGTCTATCCTTATTTTGTGTAATTTGTTTGACAAATGACCAACATAATTTGGTCATTGAGATAATCATTTTTCATTGTTGTTTATTGTACTGGTAGACCCTATCTTTGGCAAGATTCTGATAAATTTGTTCGGCTGAATTGCTCTGTACTCCATAAAAAAGGTCTGCAACAATCGCTTGTTGCAGACCTTTACGCACTTGATTTTTGGCAAAGGGCTTATCTGATAGTGGGATTGTCTTGCCGATTATCTATACGGGTAAGTTGTTTGGATCGATACCTAGTGAGCGAAGATAATTTGCCATTCGCTCTTTTTCTGCAATCTCGGCTTGGACTTGTTGTTCGGCTGCTTCGGCCCGTTCTTCGGCCACGTCAGCCCGTTCTTCGGCCACGTCAGCCCGTTCTTCGGCCACGTCAGCCCGTTCTTCGGCCACGTCAGCACGTTCTTCGCCACTCAGCAGCAAGTTGCCATCGCTATCCCAAATACGCAACCAATCAGTTGTGCAATGGCCGTATGTACCATGCCAAATACCGAGTTCAATATCCAGTGCTGCTATTGGATAGTGACCTCTTGTATTTTGTTGGATTTGCCGATACTGGCCGTTGACCAATTCATAAAGTTCAACGCTGGCTTTCTTTTCTTCATAAATGGCGTAATATTGAGGCTGGATGATCGTTTCATAAACCCAGAATTTACCTGTCACGGGTGTTTGATCTCGTTCTTCGGCACCATTGCCAGACACAAACTCAATGACAATAAGCGGCGGGACCAACTCTTGCCAAAGCACATAGGATTTGGGTAAGCCTGCGTCAACATCAGGGACATAGAACCAGTCGGGTGCTTCACAGCCCCTTAATGGATCGCTACCATATTGATGCCGCCAATAGATGCCTGAATCTTGACCGATTTTGTAGCGGCCATCAGGTTGTGTACGGTCTAACACGGGTCGGATTGATGTCGTCACCAAAACGCTTTGTGGGTGTTCCAGTAGGTTTTTCACAATAGTGCCATCCGATTCTGGTAATTGGGTGTGGTCGGGCAGT
>JBCCFC010000992.1:0-5228 GCA_039029935.1 Chloroflexota bacterium | reverse complement strand
GGTCCATATTCCTCCCTTGGCTTCCAGCAATGTCTGTGAAGCACGGTGTGATCGATTATTTTTGAGTTGTGTTTCAATCAATTGTACATAGATATCCATTTGACCTGTCAATAGATTGGCTTTGAGCTCTTCCACAGGCATGGCTTGACGGTTATAGACCAAAATGTCCGCTGCTCTTCGCAAGGTGTACTCTGCATCTTCGGATGGTTGCAATCGGGCAAGCTCAATACAGGCACTCTGCTCCAAATGAACCAATCCATGTCGATGGGCCTCATCAATAATTGTTTGGTACTGCGCAATAGCCCCGGTTTGACTTAGTGAAGCGACTAATTTTGCCCCGATCAGTCGCGCTGTGAGCGCGTATTGGATCGAGCCTTGCGTTGTTAACTGTATCGCTGCGTCTTCAACTGTTTTTAACGCGGTCGTGTACTGTTGTTCAGATCGTAACAATGGATGGGCGTCATAAATCCGCCATAATTGCTGTCGATCGGGGGATGCACGATCTAGAAGCGGAAATGCGGCATTCAAATAATTACGGGCCAGTTTTTTTCGCTTTTGCCACAACGCAATCTCAATCGCCGTTAGGTACGCCTCAACACTATCGCTCACAAGCCCTTCTTGCTCAAAGAGTTGCGCAGCTTTGATGGATGTCTCTCGGGTATATCGGTGCATCATTAATTGACGATAAATATCGGCCTCATATTGTAAGATCAAGGCTTGTTCATTTTTGCTCTGTGCTATCCCAAAATCTTGTCGAGCTTGCTTGAGCATTCTTAAGGCATCAAAGAGATTGCCTTGCAATGTGTTCAACCGTGCGAGGTTCAGATGGGCACGCCCTGAAAATTCGTTGGCTCTGTATTGTTTAGCGAGTTGGATAGCCTTTGTCAGACTATGATTGGCAAGATCAGCATCATAACAAAGCACCGCTGCTAATCCACGATTAATAAGTCCTTGGAGACGGTACATATCATAGTAGTGGCGTTTCTCTGGAAATTTTTCTGTAAAAGCAACAGCCAAAGATTGTACTTGTTTAGTAGCATCGATTGCCTTATGATAACGCCCTTGTTCAATATAGATATAGGCTTGATTGTTGTAGATTGAGGGCCAATCCTGATAATCGGGCCGGTTTGATAAGCACTCAATTGCACGATTGAGTGCTTGTTCCGCATCGTCAAGTTGCCCTAACATATTAATCTGCCCTGCATACCCAATAAGGACACGTCCTTCATTATCAGATTGCTGAGTGCGACCGAAATAGTCAACCGTCTCTTGAAAATGTTTAACAGACCGCCGGATATCACGATTTCCATAAAAAATACCACTGCACCAATTAGCTTGGGCAATGTGTTCATCATCTTCGGTTTGATAAGCAATTGCCCAAGCCAAATCAGTCCAGTTCTGAGCATCAGAGGCTTTCGATTGACTTATATCATGAACAATATTCTGCTTGATTTGATCGAAAAGCGCAATCTGGGTTTCCGCACAAGTTGGTAAATTAAGGGGACGTTCTGGTTGTTGTTGATATGTACAATGTAATAGGTCTAACATAATCACTTCTTCCTGATAGTATTTCGTCACAGTAAATCGTCATCATCTCTCAGTTCAAATTCAGGCAAAAGAATGATACCATCCGGTATTTGAACCCGTAATTGCCAAGTGCCTTCCTCAATCTCATCAAAGTCAAAAAAGCCCTGTTCATCAGTTGTGCTGGATTCTAGTATGGACTCCGCCGATGTGAGCGTTACCTCCGCCCCAGCCACTGGCTCGTTATTTTGGATGACATAGCCATTAATTTGCCACACTTCATCTTCGGGTGGCACAATCCGCAATGTTACCCGCGCGGCCAATTTCTCGACATCATAGCTTTGTTGTGAGCTTTGTGTTGCCTGTGACGTATCCCCACTACGGGCATGTGCCCCAGCCATCGCTGGTACGGCGAAAAATTCCTTCACAAATTGTGTGACCTGTTCAAGCAGTGGTGCAGTTGGTTCTTCTGCCGTCGCCATTGCCTCCCACGCAGCCTCTAATTCGGCCAACTCCGCCGCCAACGCAGGGTCACGCTGACACTGTGTCCGAATAACCGTTTCTCTGGCACGGCTGACCTGCCCACTGACCACATCCACCAAGTCCTGATGGGTTATCACTGACATGCCCTCAAAAATATCCGTGAGGAATTGATCCATTTGACTCTGTTCGAGGGCTTGCTGTTGATAGGCGGGCGTCGATTCAATGGCGTTCATCACCTCAAGGGAGGCATTGCCTGTGATGTAATCGTGGAGGTCGCCTTCTTGGAGTTCGTAGACAGATGCGCCTGCGGTTGTGCTGTTGGCCTCCACGTCTGCCTGTGGCAAACAGATGAGATCAAATTCACGCATGGCATCGTCATCCAGTAGTCCTATATTGCGTAGCCCTTGTGCTGTCTTATGCACAGCAGCCAAAATGTCACTTTCATATTGTTGGGTCATGATTCATATGCTCGTCTTTCTAAATAAATGCCTGCACCCGATTTCAGGCAATTTCAATCAATTCTTCAGACTGGATAGCGTGCTGTAATTCGGCCTCATCAAAACCAAGATATATCCTTGCGAGTGCTTGCAGTGCCTCTAATTCGCGGTCGCTGATACGGTTCCGATCCCGTCTGGCATAGCCATACATAAAAATAATGAGTTCCCGAATCTTAAACGTATAGCATGCTCTATATCCTCGGCTTGCGCCTTGTTTGGGGCGTGCCACATTCTGGACAAAGATATGCCCCCCAAGCCCGTCTCTGGGTCGTCCCCTCGCACTGGCAGTTTGTTCAATCTGACTAGCCGCCTTGCGCATAGCACTATCCGTAATCTTATTCTTTTTCATGAACGCTACGAATGACTCATTTTTTAATACCCACATAGTTAGCAACCTTTCTAAAAATCAGTCAATGATCTTTATCTATGCCTTTTCCGTTGTGGGACATCAGCCGCCGTTGTCCATGTTGTGTGTGCTAGCAATCCAACTATCCTCGTCGAAATTTGATTGCTCATAAGGATAAACACACGGTAAGCCGATTTCCCCGAACGAATTTTGATGAAATTGATAAAATCGTTGTTACGCGTCATATTGAACCCGATGACGCAGACCTTTATCACGTAGCAATCGCGCCTTGGCGCGCTCTAAAAGACGTGAAACATCCTCTCTGCTCATCTCTTTGTGGCTCACAGAGAATGCCTCGGCAATTTCCTCAACACTCTCGTCATAGGCATGACGCCGGATCATGGCCTCGGCCTCTAGTGGATTTTTTAAGACGCGCAAAATAATCTGCGCCTGTTCCTCTTGGACCAAGAGCGCAGCCGTTTCTGGTGCTGAATCCACAAGGATATTGTCCTCACCGCTATGACCCTGTAGCTCGCTGATATAGACTTTGCGGATGGTCGGGTGGCGATCTTCACGCGTTAAATTGCTGATGACACTCTGTGTCGTGACATTGATATATTTGCGATAGGCTGCAAACGTGGTGGGTCTAAATGGCTCGCTGCGATTGCCGAACTTTTTGATAAGACGCAGATTGACATCTTGGGCAATATCCTCACGCTTGTCGGCTAACTTGTCTGGACATCTGGCAAAGACAAACGTCTCAGTGATTTCGAGCAGCACACCGAGTGCCTCACGCGCCAGCCTATCCTGCGCATAGTTGGCAGCGCGCTTGACGATTTCGAGACAGCTACGGCTTTCCTCGTGTTTTGTCTGGCTCTGGCTTGATGTTTTGTAATAGTTTTTGATCTGTTGTTGGCAATCATCCCGTAGCTGTGCCAACGATTGGTCTTGGTATGTCATTGGGCTAGATACCGCTCTCTCTGGATAAACAATGCTTGGTCGTTGAATAATTGATGATATGATTGGATAACCGATATCAATGCGTCATGTGGTTGAGATAAAGGACAACCAATGGTACATTTCTAGCAGTCATCACATATCATTGTTCGATTGTTTGATTGTACCCGATAATGCACCAAAAATCAAAACGGCCATCAATTCATGGTTGGGTTGAATGAGGATTGCAGTCAAATTGATGAAAATGCCAAATTGGATCGGGAAAATTGGCTTATTCTGTGTTTATATATAGAGTCGTATATGAAACCGATCTGCGCGTCCCAAAATCAGCGCAGCAAAATAAGGAGTTAGCAATCATGACAACTATCACTAATATCATGCGCATCATCATTTTCACGGTCATCACTATCATGTGGAGCAGCGCACCACCAATCAACGCTGCAATGACAGCTAAAGCGCAGAGCCAGTCAACCCAGAACGAGTTTGACTGCAATACAGTAGATGAGATTCCACAGCTTGAGTGTGAGGCGTTGGTGGCGATTTACGATAGCACGGGGGGACCAACGAATTGGTTGAAGACAAATACGCCTTGTCGCTGGTTTGGGGTGATATGCAGTAATAGTAGTGGACATGTAATTGAACTGGACCTTGGACATTCAAACAATACTTTAGTCGGTGATTTACCAAGTGAGGTTGGAAATCTCTCCAAGCTCACAAGACTTGATTTATCTTCCAACCAATTGAGCAGTATCCCTACTGAAATCGGCATTCTCACCAATCTTATTGAAATTTGTTTACATAATAACAAGTTAAACAGTATTCCCTCTGAAATTGGCAACCTCTCTAATCTCGAAAAACTTTATTTATATAACAACCAGTTGAACAGCATCCCCCCTGAAATCGGCAACCTCTCTAATCTCACGATGATTTATTTATCTTCAAACCAGTTGAGCAGTATCCCGCCTGAAATCGGCAACCTCTCCTCTCTTACGAAACTTGAGTTAGAGAACAACCAGTTGAGCGACGTCCCTACTGAAATCGGTAACCTCTCCTCTCTTACGACGCTTGACTTATCTTCCAACCAGTTGAGCAGCATTCCCGTTAAAATTGGCAACCTGTCTAATCTCACGGAACTTAAGTTATTTTCTAATCAGTTGAGCAGCATCCCTCCTGAAATCGGCAATCTCTCCGCTCTTAAGTCACTTTTTTTATATAGCAATCAGTTGAGCAACATTCCCACTGAAATCGGTAACCTCTCCGCTCTTACGAAACTTGATTTATATAACAACCAGTTAGGTCACATTCCCTCTGAAATCGGCAATCTCTCCAATCTCAGAACACTTGGTTTGCATAATAACCAATTGACCAGCATTCCCACTGAAATCAGTAAACTCACTAACCTGTCCCCTCAAAGTACAAAT
>JBCCFC010000991.1:0-5241 GCA_039029935.1 Chloroflexota bacterium | reverse complement strand
TCAAGGTAATCAGGATTTAGTTGATAGTTGATAGTTGATAGTTGATAGTTGATAGTTGATAGTTGATAGTTCACTATTAACTGTTCATTCTTCACTATTCATTCTTCACTATTCACTATTCACTTTTCTGTTCAGCCTTTGTGTTGTTGGCTGATGTCTGAATGATAGCGGGCGGTCGTCGCAGTAAAGTCGCAGTGGATTGGGGGGTTCGTCGCAGTTTTTTTGTGCAACCTTACGGTGGAGTGTGATGGTGATGGTGGACTGCGACGATAGATGGGAAAAATATTTATAAAATCCAAATCTAATTTTTTATAGCAATTTAGGTTTATCAAATTAAAACTTATTGAGTTTTGAAAATTTGTGAAAAACTTTTTTCTGCGATGAAATAGCGACGGTTTGCGTGGTTTTGTGGTGAAAAGAAGGTGGATGAATTCAATGTTCGGATAATAGAAATATTTTCGTAAACAAAAACGTCGCAACGACCAATATGGGCTATTGGTCGTTGCGACGTTTTGATAGTAGCGTGTGACGCTGGGGGTAAGGGCCTTATTCCGAGTGACGTAGTCATTGACGGTATGTGTCTCTGCGTGGATTGTTGTATAATGGGTGGCATTTATTGACGGATAGACATTAAGGAAAACCAATTCAACTATGAACGAATTCAATCAGCGTACACAAAACATTGATAATCAACTCATCCACACCCACAACGGCGAAACCTTGTGCATCACGCCTTGGGGGCGCGATGGCTTGCGGGTGCGTGTCACGGTAGGCGATGCCGTGCGGGACACGCCTTGGGTGTTGACCGAGCCTGTGGATGCGCCAGAAGCGTCAGGGGCAGTCATCAACATTGGGGCGATGGACGCCAGCATTCGCAACGGTAAACTCTCAGCCCATCTTTCGGACATCCGCACCCAGAAGGGCTATCTCCAGTTTTATCGACATGCGGGCGTGGGCGATGAAGAGAGCCAGACCTGTATCCTGCGTGAAGAGGATTATGTTGTCCATGCGCATAATCCGGGTACACGCTATTTCAAATCTGTTGAGGATGGCCTGCACCACAGCGAAGTCCACTTTGCTGCGCGCAAAGGCGAACGCTTTTATGGCATGGGACTAAACGCCACAGGTACAGTCAACCTCAAGGGCTGTGTGATTGACCTCTATCAACGCCATGTCAAACATGTGGTCCCGTTTATGGTCTCCAGCGAGGGCTATGGTTTTTTGTGGAACAACCCCTCGTTGGGGCGCGTTGAGTTTGGGCAAAATCGCACACGCTGGGTTTCCTATGGCTGTCGGCAGATTGATTACTACATCACGGCGGGCGATTCATATGCGGACATCATGGAGAATTATGCCGATGTTGCTGGACATGCACCACCCTTTCCCTTTTGGGCGTCCGGTTTTTGGCAATGCAAGCTGCGCTATAAAACGCAGGAGGAGTTCCTCGAAGTGGCGCGCGAGTTTAAGCGACGTGAATTGCCGCTGGCTGTGCATGTGATTGACTTTTTGCACTGGGTGCGCACGGGTGACTGGAAACTCGACCCTGAATGTTGGCCTGATCCCAAAGCGATGGTGCGTGAGATGGATGAGATGGGGACACGCATCATGATTTCGCCGTGGACATTGGTCGATGAACAGAGCGAAAACTATCTGCCCATGAAGGAGCAGGGGTTGTTCACAGGGCCACGTGATGGCACCAAAGACACCGTGATAGGTCCCCATCGTCCCGAAGAGCCACGTGAGAAATATCAGTATGACCCCACCAACCCAGATGCGGCACAGTATCTTTGGCACAAATGGAAAGAAAACTATGTTGATTTGGGCATCCGCACCTTCTGGCTCGACCCCAGCGATGATTTTCACGCCATCCAAGACTATGACCAAGTGCAATATCATATTGGCACAGGCACAGAGGTTCACAACTATTTTCCCGTTGCCCACCAAAAGACGGTCTATGAAGGGCTGTTGGCAGCTGGTGAACATGAAGTTGTGACCATCTGCCGCAGTTCATGGGCTGGCTCACAGCGGTATGGGGTCTCGCCCGCAGCACACGACATCGAGTCATCCTTCCGTCATCTCGAAGAGTACATGAAAGCCGGGCTGAATCTCTCGATGAGTGGCATCCCTTGGGGTGCAGCCGAGATTGGTGGCTTTGTGACCGATGACAACGAGAGCGATGAGTTTCATGAGTTGATGATTCGCTGGTATCAGTACGGTGTCTTCACGCCCATTTTCCGCACACATGGACATCGCGCTAACAATGAGGCATGGACGATTGCGGGGGACAGCAACCCTGCGGTCTATGAACACATTCGTGCGGCCATGTTGCTGCGTGAACGTCTACGGCCCTATGTGATGGCACAGATGCAACTTGCCACCGACAAGGGCTTGCCCCCCATGCGCCCGCTCTGCTTTGATCTGGATGATCCCAACGTCGTTGATATCGAAGACCAATATCTCTTTGGCACAGATTTGATGGTTGCACCGATTTTGGCCTATCAACAACGTCAACGAGACGTTTATCTGCCAACAGGTACGGTCTGGCTTGATGCATGGACAGGGGATGTGCTGGCAGGGGGCCAAGGAATTGTGGCAGACGCACCGCTGAATCGGATTCCTGTCTACGTTCGTGGTGAGCGCGCAGAGTTGGTGGCGTTGTTCTCGGCAATATAAACATCAGAAATAAACGATTGTGGGTATGTCCCTCATGGCGGATTGTTGTATAATGGGTGAAATTTGGTAGGAGGGTAGGAGGTGGTGTGAGGAAGCAACCTCCTACGCATAACAAGGATAAATATAGTATGACGACAGATTATGATATTGCCATCATCGGCTCTGGCATTGCTGGCTCATCGCTCGGTGCAATTCTGGCACGGCATGGGCAACGCGTGGTCATCTTTGAGGCCAAAAGCCATCCCCGCTTTGCCATTGGTGAATCCATGATTTTGGAGACATCCGAAACCATGCGTGCGCTGGCAGAGCTTTATGATGTACCTGAGATGGCGTACTTTAGCTCAGAAAATTATATGGCACACATTGGCACATCGCATGGGGTAAAGCGTCACTTTGGCTTTCTCCACCACAGCGAAGGCCAAGCACATAACCCACAACATACACTCCAAGCCGTCATCCCCAAGGAGCCACATGGACATGAGTTGCATCTCTACCGTCAAGATACCGACTATTTTATGATGACAACGGCCATGACCTATGGTGCAACGGTCTTGCAAAACACGCCTATCAGCGATGTCGTGTTTGGTACGCAGACGGGTAAGCAAATAGATATGCAAACAGACGACGCACCCATCCAAATTGCCACCCAAGATGGACGCACCATCACAGCCAAATATATCGTCGATGCGGGGGGCTATCGGTCCATCATCGCCAACAAGTTCAACCTGCGCGATACCAATCTCCAGACTCATTCGCGCGCCATCTTTACCCACATGGTCAATATCCCCTGTGTACACACAATCGTTGGCAGTAACAAGGACTATGGCATCCCCTTCCGTATGTGCGAAGGCACACTGCACCATGTCTTTGAAGGCGGCTGGCTCTGGGTCATCCCCTTTGACAACCATGCCAAATCCACCAACCCGTTATGTAGCGTTGGCCTTATGCTCGACCCCAGAGTCCACCCACAACGGGATGACTTGACACCCGAAGCGGAATTTTTTGCCTTTATCAAACGCTTCCCCACGCTGCACGAACAGCTATCCGATGGCAAAGCCGTGCGTACATGGACACGTGCGCCGCGCATTCAGTATACGTCCAAACAGATGGTGGGCGATCACTGGAGTCTGCTGGGTCACGCCGCTGGATTTATCGATCCACTCTACTCCAAAGGACTGTACATCTCGTTAACCAGTGTCTCTGTGTTGGCGGATTTGCTATTGCAAGCGGCGGAGACAGGCGACTACTCGGCAGAAACCTTTGCACCGCTGGAAACAGTGACACAAAACTTTATCAAAACCAACGACCGTCTTGTCGCCAACTCCTACAAATCCTTTAGCGATTACCGACTTTGGCAGCTTTATGCGGTGTTGTGGTTGATGGGGGCATACACGGAGTATGTCAAGCTCAACGCTATCCGTGCGCTCACCTTGGATGATCCCCATGCCTATTATCAGGAAATATCGGCGCTGTGGTTGGCGGGTGGTGGCTATGATGGCTTTGTCAAGGTCGCTGACCAAGTGGATACGATTATGGAGCGGATCAACCCTGATGTCGAGGGGGAGGTGCAAGAGGCGGTCGAACAGATCAAAACGATTTTTGCAGGCGTGGAGTGGATGCCCAAACCGTTCAATGCATTGATTAAGGGCGAACGCGCCCTGCCCAAGAATAAGCTACGACTGGGGCTGCTCAAAAAGGACGAAGGCTTTCTGGGTAAGGGAGACTATCGCCAACACTTCTTTGCCAACGCGACAGCGAGTGAGATGCTGCGTGTCTTTGCCAAAGAAAAGCTAAAGTACTCGACATGGGCGTTAAACTGGCAACGCCGATTGAATTATCGGCAACGAACAAATGCCCTAGTCCCTTCTTGACAGATTGCGTTTGTCGATCTTATAATAAACTTATGTCAGCACGAGATATAATTCATGAGCCTGTTAAGAAGGCACTCGAAAATGATGGATGGACGGTTACGGATGACCCTCTGATTATACGTCTTGGAGGTAGAACTGCGAGAGCAGACCTTGGTGCAGAACGAACAATTGGTACAGATGGTTTGATTGGTGCAATACGCGACCAAGAAATGATTGCTGTAGAAATCAAAAGTTTTCTACAAAATTCAGCACTTGCGGAATTTGAAAAAGCTTTGGGGCAATATTTGGTCTACGAAATTTTTCTCAAGGAAACGCACTCAAAACGCCAAGTATACTTGGCGGTCAGTGAATTTGTATACACAACGTTATTCCAAGAACCTGCATTTCAGGTATTGTTAAATCATCATCGACTTCGTTTAATTATAGTCAACTTGGGGATGAAGAAGGTGGTTAAGTGGATAGAATAGATGAGTATCGTACATTAGTTAAAAATTTGCTTTCTTATTATGCAGATCTCATCCAAAATCGTTGGAGAGCACCGACTAGTGACGATGAAACATTTGTCATGTTTGATGAAGAACGTGATCATTATATGATTATGACATGGGGATGGGAGCAAGAAAAGTATCGAGTTCGTGATGCAGATGTTTACATTCGTATCACGAACTCGATACTTTTCTTGCTCCCATCCCCATGT
>JBCCFC010000990.1:0-5256 GCA_039029935.1 Chloroflexota bacterium | reverse complement strand
GCTGGATTGGGCATCGGACTCTGTTCAGCAAACTCAATTGCATCTACAACCTCAACCTGACATCGATGCTTAATCTCATCAACCTCTTCTTGGTCGGTCACACCCATTTCAATCAACTTCTGCTCATAGCGCATTACCGGGTTTTTCTTCTCCCATTCATCCAGCAATTCACGGGGGACATACTCGGCACCATCATGAATGGCATGCCCCATCATGCGCATGGTCTTGCACTCAATTAACATGGGGCCACCACCAGCGCGGGCGCGCTCAACTGCCGCCTTGGTGGTTGTGTACACTTCTTCGATATCGTTACCATCAATGATCGCGCTGGGGATGTTGTATGCCTGCGCACGGTCAGCGATGTTCTCGACGGTCATCTGCTGTGAGAGCGGTGTTGAATAGGCGTATTGATTGTTCTCGGCAATCAGGATATAGGGCGCATTGTGGATAGCGGCTAAGTTAAGCGTTTCATGGAACGCGCCCGCACTGGTCGAGCCATCGCCAATGTAGGTCATGGCAACACGTGGTTCATTACGATAGGCAAAGCTCATGGCAACCCCCAGAGCAACAGGGACAGATTGTGGCAAATGGCTGACAAAGCCAATGATGTTGAGGTCCATATCGCCACAGCCATGTAGATTGGCATCACGGCCAGCAGTGGTTCCGGTTGCACGACCCAACTTGTTGGCAAAGAGACGACGCGGTGTCATGCCACGCAACATGTAACAGCCAATGTCACGGTGCATGGGCGCAACCACATCCTCCGGCTCCAACGCAAAGCCCGTGCCAATGCTGATGGCCTCATGCCCTCGCTGGCTAAACACGCCACCAAGCCCCTTGCCCTGCCGCCAATAGGCCACCATATTGTCATCATAGGTGCGTGTCAACCGCATCCAATAGTAGAGTTGTAATCGTTGATCTCGTGTTAATTCTATTTGCATTGTAAGTCCTTGTTGAAAGGTGGAAGGGTTGAAAGGTTGAAGGGTTGAAAGGTTGAAAGGTTGAAAAGTTCATTACTCTTCTGTATCTCATCTCCCCGTCTCCCCATCTCCCCATCTCCTATCTCCTCACCATCTCAAGAATCGTCTTCAACACTTCATCCGGTGAAAGGGCTGACGTATCCAATATCTTGGCATCATCAGCGGGTTTTAACGGTGCGACATCGCGCTCGCTATCAATCTTATCACGGCGGATGAGGTCTGCGAGGATTTCGTCGTAGTTGGCGTCTTGATTTTTGTCAATCCGTTCCTGATAGCGACGGCGGGCGCGCTCCTCGGGTGAAGCATCCATATAAATTTTGAGCGGTGCATCTGGCATAATCACTGTGCCGATGTCACGTCCTACCATAATAATGCCTGCTCGCTCTCGTCCCCCACTACCATAGTCGTGCCCAATCCGCTGTTGCTGCGAACTGAGTGCTACACGAACTTGTGCATTGGCGGCAACGGCTGAGACATTGCGATCCACATCAGGTGTACGAATCGCCCAGGTTACATCCTGCCCATCAACCAGAACCGTACATTGTCGTCCATCTGTTTCACCTGCTGTTTCACCTGCATCGGGTGGCGCAATATCGATGACAACCTGTTCTGCCAGTGTGCCAACAGCAGAGAGAGCACCAACATCAACGCCGTGATGCAATGCTGCCCATGTCACCGCACGGTACATAACACCTGTGTCAAAAAATAAATAGTCAATCATCTCAGCCAAGCGATACCCTATTGTGCTTTTACCCGATGCAGCTGGGCCATCAATGGTAATCACAGCCGGATTCAGTTCAGACATTATCGCCTCCCTTGCCCAGGATTTTGTCGCTGTTTCTGATTGCCTTTTTGACCGACTCTACGCCCGCCACGAGATTTCCGGTTTTCATCTGGCAGTGAGCGTTTCTCCTGTGGTTCATTGCTCAACCCACGCAACGCGCCAACCTCATTTCTCTTTAAAGGCTTGCACTCACCCACCTTCATATCACCCATTGTCAACGGCCCAATCGACCATCGAACCAGCCGTAATGTGGGATAGCCAACCGCTGCCGTCATGTGACGAATCTGTCGCTTTTTGCCCTCACGCAGGACCATGCGCAACCACACACCCTCACGTCGCCCAGGGCCAAGCCGCAACTCAGGGTGCAGGCGTTCAACCACTTCAACTCGTGCAGGTGCAGTCAACCCCGTCTCTAATTCAATGCCCTTACGCAGTCGATCCAATGCTAGATAGGCAGGCATCTCTTCCAACAACACATAATAAGTTTTTGGATGCTGATAGCGCGGATGGGTCAGTTTGTGCGCCAGATCACCGTCGTCGGTCAACAGCATCAAGCCCTCACTGTTCAAGTCCAGCCGTCCCACCGAGAATACACGTCGGCTATCTTTTGGCAACAGTTCTGCCACTGTGTGATACCCACCAGTATCGCCACCCATATCACTCAGCATTCCACGCGGCTTATAAATTTTATAGTATACAAAACGGTTTCTGCGCTTAATCGGTTTCTCATCAACCGTAATCTGTACACGGGTCGGGTCTACCTTTGTACCTAACTCTGTGACCACCTGCCCATTAACCTTGACGCGACCTGCTGCGATGATCTTCTCACAAGCCCGACGACTGTCAACCCCGGCAGCAGCCAACACCTTTTGCAATCGTTCTTCCATAGTTTTTCCCAAAATAGTAATGTTTATAAGGAATAGGGGCGATAGGGTTAGGGAAAATAGTACACCTAACGTCCGCACCGCTTTGCACCCAACCCCTTCGCACCTATCCGCCAACCCTTATTATATACGGGGTGCGCAATTACTGCATCTTTGGCAGCCCCATATTGCACCATTTTGGTCAGACTCAAGTATAATACGGATTCGCTAAAAATTCAGCAGCATGAATGGGCGTTATGGCGCAAAAATTAGACAGGAAAATTAGACAGGAAAATTAGACAGGATAGAGTCTTGACAAACATCATATCAGAAAATACGGCACGTGTGATTTTTCAGCCGATTGGACGGCAAGGAGAGATTGCAGAGGGGACGACACTGTTAGAGGCAGCGCGACGGCTCGGTGTAGAAATCGAATCCATCTGCGGTGGCAATCAGACCTGTGGCAAATGCAAGATAATGGTAGAAGAAGGGGACTTTGCCAAATTTGGTGTACAGTCTTCGTCGCAGCATCTCACGGAAGCAGGTGAACGTGAACATCGCTATGCGCAAAAATTTAAGTTTCCAGAGGGAATGCGTCTTAGCTGTGCTTGCCAAGTGACGGGTGATCTGGTTATTCGTGTGCCGGAAGAGAGCCAAATGCGCAAACAGGTCGTGCGCAAGGCTGTGGGTATTGAGCGTCAGGTGCATGTGGATGCACCGATGCGGCTCTACTATGTTGAACTACCTGCCCCCAACATGAAGGACCATCGTGGGGATTGGGAACGATTACAGGATGAGTTACGGTCTGTACACAATTTGGATGGCATCCAGATTGATTTGACCGTGCTGCGCCAACTCCAACCCGCCTTAGCCGCAGGGAAACGCACCATTACGGTCACGATTTGGCATCAACCTGTCGTTGAAGATACCCACGCTCGATTGGAAATTGTGCAGGTGCGTCCAGGCTTTCATGACAATTTGTATGGCTTGGCAGTTGATGTGGGTACAACAACGGTGGCCGGGCATCTCTGCCATTTGCGCACAGGTGAGGTTGTGGCGACCGCTAGTCGCATGAACCCACAGGTTCCTTATGGCGAAGACCTGATGAGTCGTGTCAGCTATGCCATGATGAACGATGATGGCACAGACCGGATGCATGAGGCGATTATTGATGGCTTGAATGGTATCATCAATGATGTCTGTGCGCAGGCTGAAATTTTTGCCAATGATATTGTTGAGCTGGTATTAGTAGGCAATACGACCATGCATCACCTCATTCTGGGGGTCAACCCACGAGAGTTGGGGGGCGCACCGTTTAGCTTGGTGACACACAATGGGCTGGATGTCAAAGCACGAGACTTGGGATTGCGTGTGGCACAGGGGGCAAATGTCCACATACCGGCGTGTGAAGCGGGGCATGTCGGTGCAGATAATGTCGGCGTGTTGACGGCGGAGGCCCCCTATCACCAAGATGAACAACGGCTGGTGATTGATATCGGAACAAACGGGGAAATTCTGCTGGGCAATCGTACCGAAATGCTCAGTGCCAGCAGTCCAACAGGGCCAGCCTTTGAAGGAGCGCAGATTCTACATGGGATGCGGGCTGCGGATGGTGCCATCGAACGAGTCCGTATTGACCCTGCAACGCTCGATGTTACCTACAAAATCATTGGACTGTATGACTGGCAAGAGAGTCAAATCGAGGACCCAGAAGAAGAAATGGACCTGAGCGATTTATCTGCTTACGAACGGCGTCGATTACGACGCGAGCAGTTGCTCAACCCCAAGCTCAAGGCATCCGGTATCTGTGGGTCAGGTATCATCGAAGCCGTTGCTGAACTCTTTAAGGCGGGGCTACTCTCACCCAAGGGACGTTTCTTGGAGATAGCCCATCCACGTCTGCGAACTGGTTTAGGCGATGGCGGTGGCAAGGCCGAGTTTATCCTCTGTTGGTCGCATGAAACCAGTACAGGGCAGGAGATTGTTGTCCATTCCGATGATATCCGTGCCATCCAGCTGGCAAAAGCTGCCCTCTATGCAGGCTCAAAGTTGCTGATGAACCGTATGTCGCTCAAAGAGGTAGATAGGGTGATTCTTGCAGGCGGCTTTGGTAGTTATATTGATCCGCTTCATGCCATGATCTTGGGATTGATTCCCGATTGTCATCTGGGCAAAGTACAGGCGGTGGGCAATGCAGCGGGCGATGGGGCACGCATGATGTTGCTCGATAGACAAAAACGGCTGGAAGCACAGTGGGCGGCGCGCTGGGTCACATACATCGAGACAGCGGTCGAACCCTCATTTCAGGATGAATTTGTAGGGGCGATTGAAATCCCCCATGCCAACGATGCCTTCCCACATTTACAAATGGTGCTGGGTGAGGCACGGTCGCAGTGGGATGCACAGCGTGAGGCCGCATTTTCAGCCGAAACCAGTACACAATCTGGGCAGGATAGTGGTCCGCAACGTCGTAGTCGTGAAGACCGCGCAGCACGGCGGGCACGACGCAAGGAACGTCAAAGTCGATAACTGGACGCGGACGAGCGCGGATGAACGCGGAGATGAATGCATTCGTATCTCGTCTTCAATCGGTTGTTATAAAACAGGGTAATATCAAATTTCAAGACGC
>JBCCFC010000989.1:0-5259 GCA_039029935.1 Chloroflexota bacterium | reverse complement strand
CTGAAGTATGGGGCAAGTTTGTATGGCGCATCATTGGTCATGAGTAGTTGTGTCTCTACACCTGTATTTGTGTCAAAACGATAAAGATAACCACGCTCTGTATATCTATGATAGGTGGCTACATAGAAATCATTGCCGTGCCCATTACCAGGAACAGGCGCAATATCTCGTATTGGATCAGATGCCATAACCTGTTTCCAATCCCAAGGAGGCGTTGCTGCATTTTGATAAACGCCCTCTTCTGCCCCGATGTAAATTTGATCATCGTCGCTGTCATAGACCAAATCTTGCCCCGGCGCAATCCAAACCGCGTGGACATGTTGTTTCGCTAGGACGCCACTGCCATGTGCAACCTCCCATGTGTTTGTCTCCCCTGCGTTTGCCACCCCTGATGTTGCATAAAGTGTTTTTTGATTGTTGACATGCACAACGACCAAAGCCAAGTTGCCTCTCAACGCTGCATCGTAAAAAGTGCCTGTCACTGGTAGGGTTGGTTCAAACGATGCCCATTCTGCCCCATTATCAACACGTTCATAGATGCCTTGATGGTTGACAAAGGCCAAAACTCGTTCTGAGTCCAATAGATCAACGGTCAGATCATTGATGCCTTTCTCCTCTGTGATCTGCTCTCCACCGTCATTCCGGGTTACAACGGGTAAGCCATCGTCACGGCCACTTAATGTCCATGAAAGGGTATTATCCTGTCGAATCCCTGTCGCCACCCCTATATTGGCGGTTCCAGCATAATAAGCGGCAGTTGCATTGCCAAACATGGCCTCATCGTTGGCGATATTGTTTGGTATAGACATTGCCAACGATAGAACCCCATCTTCGGGAGACCCTGTATGCGGCCCCCATAAACGAGTGCTGTTGTAACGTTGATAGAGCATGATGATAAGGGCAACCAAAAGGACACCAATCCCGGCTGCGAGCGTTTGTATCAAAATACGGACTCTTTTTTTTCGCTGCGCCTTTTTTTGTTCGGTGACACTTGCCTCAACAAACGCTTGCTCTTGTGGGCTTAACGCGTCTGCTGGCAGCTCTTGTAAAACACGTTCCAGTCGTTTACCACGATAAAGATAGGTACTACTTTCTTTATCCTCAGTCCATTCCTTGGTTGTTTCAGACAGTCGATTGTGTAAACGTAACGCACCTGCCTCATCATCAATCCACGTCTGAAAGCGCGACCATTCCTGCGCCAAGGCTTCATGGGCAATATCGACAACATCTTGCTCTTGGTTGTCCTTGTCTTGTAAGGTGTCTGTGACCAATAAACGACCCTCAATCAGTAATTGCAGTGTTTTGTCCACATCTTCCGTATGTTCATCACTTGGTGATAGCTCGTCCATCATCGCTCGGCGGCGCGTTGCCTTTGCTGTTTCATTGAGTTGAATCAAACGGAGCATGATACGGCGCGCATCCTGCTGTTGCGCTTCCGTCAAACCGTTATAAATCGCCTCCGCACGGTGGGCAATGGCACCACGAACACCACCGATAGAGCGATAAGCCTCAAATGTCATTTGGTGTCCATCGCGCTGTCGGTACAGCTCAAGGAGTGTATGCGCCAACAGAGGGAGTTTACCCGGCTCTGCTTGAATATCGTTAAGCAGGGTATCCACCAAGCCTGTTTCAAAAGTCAGCCCGACTAAGTGGGCTGGTTGTACAATTGCTTCGCGTAGTCCTTGCTCTGTCATGGAGGCAATCAACATTTGATCCTGTGTAATGCGGACGGCCAAATCGGGGTGAATTGTACACTCGCCATAAAAATCGGCGCGCATGGTTAAAACAACGACTGTCTGACCACCGTCAACCGCCGATGCATACAGCAAGTTATCAATAAAACTTTTTTGTTCTTGCTCATCGTGACACTGTGTAAACACCTCTTCAAACTGATCAACAATCAATACCGCACGATAATCGCTCGGTTTGTCCACCAGTGCATAGCGAACAGCAAGATGTAGCTCTTGGGTGTTCTTTTGTAAATCGTCAATCAAATTACGGATTGAGCCAACCCGATTGGTCAAATTGCCCAGAGACATGGCAAGACTTTCGATTGGGCGTTCACCCGGCTTGATAATCGCCAACGGCCACTGGCTGCTAGTGGGCAGTTCATCCTGCCGCAATGCATGGACCAATCCCGCTCGGACCAAGGATGACTTCCCGCTGCCAGAGGGACCAATCACGGCTAAAAAGCGACTTGATTTTAGATAATCGACCAACCAATCTGTATCCGCACGCCGCCCAAAAAAGAAGCGAGCATGTTGTTCTTGGAAGACTTCTAACCCAAGATAAGGACGTTCTCCTTCATATAATGCCACTCCTCTACGTCCACGAGGTGTACCCCGGACACCCGCGATTAGATCAAGAAAGGCATCCTCTTCCTTCAAATCTTCCTGAAACTCTACCCAAACCGTTTGTGTCAAAAAGGCTGGCAAGTGTCCTCGTTGCCCGCGTGATGCCCCGGGCAAAAGCACGGGGATCACGCGAAAATCCCGCTGGTCAACACGGCGTTGGATAGCAACACGCATCTGTTCATTGGCCCAAGACCCGATTCCGCTTGAACCAATAAACACAGCACAGGTTGATGCAGCCCCGAGCGCCTCTTCAAGTGACTCCTGTATCAGCTTTCCAGGCACTAAATGCCAAGGAGCAAAGAATGGCTTTAACTTTGCTTCATCTTCAAGACGGCTTGCCAATGCCTCCACCACAGGTATATCGTCATCGTTACAAGAAAGAAAAACATCATAGCTTAAGGATGTTGTATCCATGAGAATCGTCCATTAACTTCTGAGTAAGCTAGAGAGATAAAATCACTTATTCGTCTCGATAGATTACTTATTTATTACAATAGCATTTGTTAAATGAGCTAAAAAAAAGACCACTACCCCCTAAAGTGAAAGTAATGGTCTGTTAATACAATAACATATTTACTGCCCTTTTTTGCGCGGTTACAACTCTGAACAATATTAAGAGATGCGTTAGGTGCATCAATACATTAAGTATAGCAAAAAAAATTGATCTGTCAAGACAAAAAAAGAAAAAAGAAGATATAGTAATGATGGTATGGCGCGGATATGGGATGCCAACGCTGGTAATTAGGTGGCCTCGTTCATCAGATTTGCCGCCAACCTATCCAACCACTCAACCGTCCGCCGAATATCATCCTCAGTCGTGCCATAATGAATCGGACAGGCGCGCAGTACCGTGTCGCCATTTAACACCGTCGAGGCAATCATAGCAAAGCCACCCGTCATAATCGCATCCACCAGTTGATACTGAAAGGCATTGCGCTGCTCTGGTGCAAGCGTTGGCGGTACATAGCGGAAGTTGATGACCGCCATCTGTGCAGGTGTGTAGACTTCCCAGCCTGGTGTTTGGCGCAGCAATGTTTCCATCAATTCAGTCATGACAAATCCATGCTCAATGGCCTCTTGAAAGGCTTCTAAACCATAAAATTTGAGCGACACCCACAGCTTGAGCGCACTCAAGTTACGGGTAAGCTGAATGCCGTGATCGCAAAAGTTGACCTCGCGTAGCTGATGTTCATCGCCATCGATCAGTGTGTCTGCCAGATATTCGGGCAAAATGTGAAAGGTATCACGCATCCAGCGTTCTTCACGCACCAGCAGACAGCCCATGCCAAGCGGTTGGAAAAGCCACTTGTGTGGGTCGAGTGAAAGTGAATGCGCACGACCCATGCCTGCCAGTAATGCTTTGCCACGTGGACACAACACCGCCGCCGCACCATACGCCCCATCCACATGCAACCATAAATTCTGCGCTTCACAAAAGTCGGCCAAGGCGGGCAGCGGGTCAATCGCCCCCGTGTTGGTCGTTCCCGCATTGGCAACCACACAGAATGGTTGACGACCTGCGGCTTGATCTTCAGCGACCATTGTCTTCAAGGCCGACACATCAATGCGATAGTCTGCACCCACTGGCACTTTGCGCAGTTGATGTGGATAGAACCCCAGCACCCGCAACCCTTTTTCGACCGACGAGTGTGTCTGTGCCGAACAGTAGACCATCGCATCAGGGTTGGGTCCACCCAACTTGACATGACGAGCCACGGCCAGCCCCGTGATATTTGCCATTGACCCACCGCTGACAAAGATGCCGCCTGATGAGGGTGGCATCCCACAGGCTTCGCGTAGCCAATCAAGCACAATCACCTCGATTTGCGCTGCCCCTGCCCCTTCCAGCCAAATACCGTTAAAGGCATTGAACCCTGCAATCAATGCCTCGGTGACAGCACTGACATAGTTGGATGGGCTAGGGACAAAGGCAAAAAAGCGTGGATGGTTGACGTGCATGATATGTGTGAAGACATCTTGCTTGAGTTGCGCGAGAATCTCGTCAAAGTCGGTTCCTGTGGTCGGTAGCGGTTCGCGCAAGAGCGGTTCAAGTTCGGCACGTGTACCAGTACGTGTGACAGGTTTGTCGGGCAGCGTGGTGTGATGGTCAACAATCATGTCGATGATTTGATAGCCAATGGCGCGCATTTGCGCTGGTGTTAGATTCTGCATGATGGTTACACTTTCCGTGCCAGTTCTAAAATTTTCACCGCTGAACGCCAATTGCGCGCCGTTGTTGGCACACCGAGCAATTTCTCCACCCGTTCCGCCAATTTTGAGCGACCAATGCCATTGGGGGCATGAAGATAAAAGACCTGTTCTGTCAAGTGAAACCGCTCACTCTCCTTTTTCAACGCAGTCATGGCGTCAAGTTCTGGCTGCGCTGCTGGGGTGTTGAGAAAGTACAGATGCAGTGTCTTGGGTTCATCCACCGCCTCTGGATAGGGATTGGCGGTGATGGCCTGCTCAAGTTGCTCAATGCTCATCAGAAAAACACGGGGGGCAAATCCATGACGGTCCCTGATAGTGTCGCTGATAGCAGATACACCCAACGGCTCTTCACATTGAAAAACAACATTGCCGCTTTGAATATAAGTTTTGACATTGTGTGCGCCCAAATACTCAAACACATCAACCAACTCACGCATCGGCAGCTTGTTGCGCCCACCGACGTTAATGCCCCTGAGCAATGCAACCTGTGTCCTCATCAAGTTATTTCATCCTTTTCTCTGTACTAAAAGTAACTTAGGCATCCTGCCTGAGCGTCGGGCGACAGCCCGAATGACTTTCAATTTCATTTATGCTATAATTTTACCATAGCTCATACAATGCGCTGATATAACATACACCCTTCTGGGGACTATAAATGACTCTGCTGAAAAAAGTCCGACTTCTGTAGAATTTG
>JBCCFC010000988.1:0-5262 GCA_039029935.1 Chloroflexota bacterium | reverse complement strand
GTATTTTTGGTCTATCCAACCAACGGTGAAATTACCACAATGAAGGGTTTTGAGATCATCATCATCGGCGGGCTAGGGTCTATTCCAGGTGCGCTAATTGCAGGTGTGATGCTGGGGGTTGTTGAAAGCCTTGGCTCGGTCTTTATTGATCCTAACTATCAACATGTCTATGGGTTTATTTTACTTTTGATACTATTAATCGTGCGGCCAACGGGTTTGTTCGGCGAACGTGAACGTGAAGTTTAATCAGTTAATAGTACACAGTTAATAGCGTGAGGAGTGCAACGGATGATGGATACAAAAAATAATCATGGGCCAATTGGCGTTTTAATTTTGGACACAAAATTTCCACGTGGTGTGGGTGATATTGGGAATGAAGCGTCGTATGACTTTCCAGTGATTCTGCGTACTGTTGAAGGGGCCAGTGTTGAGCGCGTCGTCAATCAGGGCGACCCCACATTGCTAGAGCCATTTATGGATGCGGCCAAGCAACTACAAGCAGAAGGCGCATCCGCCATCACCACAAGCTGCGGTTTCCTCGCACTTTTCCAGCCTCAAATCGCCGCCGAGCTCAACATTCCCGTCTTCTTCTCCTCGCTCATCCAGATTCCGCTGGCGTATGCCATGACGCAACGACGTGTAGGTATCATCACCGCCAGTGGTGCATCACTCACTGAACGACACTTTCGTGCTGCCGAAATTGGCGACCACATTCCGCTGGCTGTCAGAGGTGTTGAGACCAAGCCAGAATTCTATGACTGGATTTTTGTGCAGAAAGAGACACTCGATACGGATAAGATTACCGAAGAGATTTTTGATACCACGCAGGAGTTGCTGGCTGAATATCCAGACATTGGCTCGTTTGTTTTTGAGTGTCACAACATGGCTCCCTATGCGCCCAAAGTATCTGAGGTGACAGGATTGCCGATTTTTGATATTATTTCATTTGCCCATTGGGTACGCAGTTTGTTGGTGAAGCGTAAGTACTTATAACGGCGGGGGGTTGAATGAGAAAATTTTATTCCTATGGAATGCTTGACATAGAGGAGAATTATTATGTTCCCCGCAAAGAGCTAATTGACCAAGGCGCTCTATCGCTTGTGGGCGAAAATCCGCGCAAAAAAGGCCACTACATCACTGTTTGGGCACCACGACAGGCAGGTAAAAGCTGGGTGATGGCACAGACGTTGCAACGTTTGTGGGCAGAGCCGTATGCCTCTCAGTTTGACGTACTGGTGCTTGCGTTAGAGCATTTGAAAAAGGAAACCGATGCCAATGCAATTATCCAGAATATTGCGGAAGAAATCAAAAAAAAACTGAATATTAATGGCGTCGAGGTTAATAATGCAAAACAATTTCAGCAATTATTCGAGAAAGACTATCTAAAAAAGCCGCTTATTCTCGTAATTGATGAATTTGACGCGATCATTAATGAAGCTATCAGTACAATTGCAGGTGTATTTCGAAATATCCATAATCGACGAGTTTATCAAGCAGAACTGCCCACCGAGGAAAAGGACTATTTATTGCATGGCGTTGCCTTGATTGGTGTTCGTGCTGTGTTGGGGATTGAAAATCAAAGTGGTTCGCCCTTCAATGTACAGCAGAGTTTGCATATCCCTAATTTGACATTCGATGAAGTGGAAGAGATGTATCACTGGTATGAACGGGAAAGTGGTCAGAAAGTTGAGCCAGCCGTGATTGAGCAAATCTACTATGAAACACAGGGGCAACCTGGATTGGTCAGTTGGATTGGTGAACTGTTAACAAAGGATTACAATAAACATAATCCGTCAATTACGATGCGTGATTTTTGGATTATGTACTCAAAAGCAATCAATGTGCTGCCCAATAATACAGTTTTGAACATCATCAGCAAGGCCAAAGACCCTGAATACAAACCGCTCATCTTGACCATGTTTCAGATTGCCCAAAAACTTCCCTTTCGCTATGATAATCCACAAACCAACTATCTCTATTTAAATGGTGTTGTGGGCATTGAAGATCGTAGCGAAGAATTGGACGACTCTGGTGATGAATATGACTGGAACGAGGAAGATGTACTGCAATACCTTAAATTCCCCTCGCCCTTTATTCAAAAGCGACTGTTTAATTACTTTGCCCATGAAATCTTTCCTGTCGTCGGTCAATTGCATGACCCGTTTGAGGATATTTCAGATACTATCACAGATACAGCACTATACATTAAGCCGCTATTACAGAGATATGTCACCTACTTAAATGAAAATCGCTCATGGCTGCTCAAGGATGCGCCCCGTCGCGCTGATCTACGTTTGTATGAGGCAGTTTTCCATTTCAGTTTTTACTTATTTCTGAGCCATTTTATGCGAGACCCAGGCGGTAGAGTGCATCCTGAATTCCCAACAGGCAATGGGCATATTGATTTGGTCATCGACTATGCAGGGCAGCGTCATGGCTTGGAGTTGAAGAGCTTTAGCAACCAATTTGCCTATCGAAAAGCACTTGTGCAAGCTGCTGACTATGGGCGTCAACTTAACTTGAGCCTAATCTGGCTGGTGCTGTTTGTCGAGGTTGTCGATGAACCCAACCGTCGCAAATATGAGGTAGATTATGTTGACCCGACAACAGGCGTGATTGTGCGTCCAGCTTTTGTTGAAGTGGGTCTGTCCAAGCTACCAAGCGAGAATTAAGAAAAAACATGAATCCAGTTGTCTTAGAAATCAACAACCTACGCAAACAATTTGGTGGCCTCGTCGCGGTCAACGATGTCACCCTCAACGTCAAGCAAGGTGAAATTCGTGGGCTGATCGGTCCCAATGGGTCGGGCAAAACCACTGTCATCAACTTGATTTCGGGTATCTATAAGGCCGATGCAGGCAAGGTGCTGTTTCATGGCAAGTCGCTGGCGGGCAAAGCTCCCGATGTCATCGCCCAAGCGGGGCTGTTGCGCACCTTCCAAGTGCCCAAACTGTTTGGCAATATGACTGTCTTCGAGAATATGATGATCCCACATTATGCGCGTGCCAATCCCATTTCTGGTGGTGATATGGATGCCGCCAATGTCAAGGCGGCCGAGTTGATTGGCCTCGCTGGGTTGAAACATTTGCGTGATGAACCAGCCAAACATCTCTCTGGTGGACAACAGGCGTTGTTGCAGATCGCGCGAGGCTTTATGGTCAATAATATTGCGCTCTATCTGTTGGATGAGCCGTTTGCGGGGGTCAATCCGGTCATCAAGGAGGCCATCAACACGCTGATTTTACGCCAGAATGAAGAGCAGGGTGTCGCCTTTCTGCTGGTCAGCCACGAGATGGAGCAGATTCAGAAGCTCTGTCATCAGGTGACGGCGTTGGCGGAAGGGTCGGTGATTGCTGAGGGGACGTTGGATGAAGTTGCACAGGACCCGACAGTGATTCAGGCGTATTTGGGAGGAGCGATATGAGTCTGCTTGAACTGGAACAGGTACGCGGCGGCTATAGCGAGGGTGTGGAGATCCTGCAAGGGTTGAATATGTCGCTCACGCAGGGTGAATTGGCGGTGGTTATTGGTCCCAACGGTGCAGGTAAATCTACTGCCATCAAGACGATTTTTGGCTTCCTGCATCCTTGGTCCGGTGACATTCGCTTTGAGGGGCAGTCTATCAAGACGATTGAGCCATTCGAGATCAAGCAACTGGGCATCAGCTATATTCCACAGACCACCAATGTCTTTCCGCAGTTAACTGTTGAGGAAAATCTGCGTATGGGTGGCTGGATTTTTCGTGAAGACAAAGAACGGCTCACCACACAAATGGAGCGAGTCTATGAGATGTTCCCCATCCTCAAGGATTTTCGTCGTCGCCGCGCCACCGCATTGAGCGGTGGACAGGCCAAGATGCTCTCCATTGCGAAAGAGGTCATCAGCGAACCTAAACTGATTTTGGTTGATGAGCCAACCGCTGCCCTTGCACCCATCATCGCCGAGCAGACCTACGAATTTCTCATGGCGACCAAAGAGGCATTGGGGGCGACCGTGCTGCTGGTTGACCATCATATGGAAAAGGCGGTCGAGTTGGCCGATTATGTGTATGTGTTGAGTTTGGGGCAGATGGTTGAGGAAGGACCGAGCCACGAGTTTGATGTTGAGCGATTACGAGAAATCATCCGACAGTGTTTGATTGCAGGCAGCTAGAAAGGCGTTACACCAACTACCATGCTATCATTTTTCAATCTATTCAGAAACAAATTTGCACTCATCCCACTCATCATCATCCTTGGTGTACTCCCCTTCGCCCTGAGCAGCTATCAACAACATATCCTTGTCGTTAGTTTCTACTATGTCGTCCTTGTCTCAAGCTGGAATCTGCTTGCAGGCTACACAGGCCAATTCTCACTAGCACATCATGCCTTTGCCGCGCTCGGTGGCTACACATCAGGACTGCTCATCTACCACTTTGAGACACCCATGTTTCTGAGCATTCTGGCCGCGCCTTTCGTCACGCTACTTTTCGGTTTCATTCTAGGATTGATCGTGCTACGAATGCGCGCGCTCTATCTCGCCATTGCAACCTGGGCCTTTGCCGAAACCCTACGCATGTTAATCTCTGCCAACTTCAAGCTCACACGCGGTGATGCTGGTCTCAGCGTTCCCTCCCTCTTTGGCACATTTGACCCCCTCCCCTATTACTATCTCTTTCTGGGTTTGATGATTCTCTCACTCTGGTTTATGTACTGGCTGGTCCACTCACCCATCGGTGCATTTATGCGCGCTATCAAGGATGATGAACTGGCGGCTAAAGCGATGGGTGTCAACACGGTACGCTGGAAGCTCTTTGTCTTTAGCATCACCAGTTGTATCGCTGGGACTATAGGTGTCTTCTATGGACACTACATTGGCATCCTCAGCCCTGTCACGATGAAGTTCCAAGAAATCGGTAAGATGGTGATCATGGCAACGATTGGTGGCTTGGGGAGTTTTCTTGGTCCCATCATCGGCTCACCCACTGTGCAGATTCTCTTTGAGTTGTCGCGTGATTATGGGCAGTGGCGCATGGTTGTCTTTGCCCTGGTCGTGATTATTTTGATGCGGGTTGAACGCGGTGGTGTGGTTAGTTTGGTGCAGAGATTATTTGCTCGGGTTAGCTGATTTGGTAATCACTCAACGCTACAACGAATCACGATACACGTCAATTGTTCTTCTTGTGGTCCAGCAATTCCAAATTAGAAAAGAATTCAAACTTACATTTCAGGTGGTATTAACATAATTCTTTAATGGATAGCCATTTGCTCATCAATGTGGGTC
>JBCCFC010000987.1:0-5278 GCA_039029935.1 Chloroflexota bacterium | reverse complement strand
TGCGGGGCCGCCACTTGTTTGTTCAGTGGCTACTTGGCTGGGCTACCTCGCTCTAGTTGGGGACCTGGGGCGGGGACCTCTCACCTTTCAGCGGTTACTTGGCTGTGCTGCTCTGGGATGGGCCACCTTGTGCCTACGATAACTGTTCAAGGTGTTGCTGACCATTACAAAATTTTCATAAAACACTGCATATCCGACTGTATAAAGAATTTGCAGTGGCGTAACTATACTACAGCGGATTTGGGAGCAGAATGGATTTATCTCGTGCGCGGGGACTAAAATCCGTTCCCAGCCCAAATCCGCTGTAGTATCAGCTTGCACCGCCGTAAGCGGCTATCACACAGGGACAGGCACCAATGGACCAAATCACCTTTTTCCCACCAGATACACTAACCGAATATACCATTATTGTAATCGCCACCATCATCATTATGTTGGGGACAGTACACTTATGTATTCTTCTCATTAAACGATACTCTGGGACACTACAACGAGTAGCGATGCCGAGCAAACAGGTTATCATCAACAATGAGGCCATACAACGAATTCGTCAATGCCGTGACGAGCAGCAGCGTAGTCTGAGTTTGTCTGAATTAGGGTTAACAGATATTCCTGACGAAGTATTTAAGCTAAATCATCTAGAGCAACTGTACCTCAGTTCCAATAGACTAAGCACCCTCTCCGATTCCATCTCTCAACTTCACAATTTACGAGAATTGTCGCTGAGTTCCAATCAACTAAGTACCCTCCCCGATTCCATCTCTCAACTTCACAATTTACGAGAACTGTACCTGAGTTTCAATCAACTAAGCACCCTCCCAAACTCCTTCTATCAACTTCACAATTTATTTCACCTAGACCTGATGGGTAATCAACTAAGTACCCTCCCCAATTGCATCTCCCAACTTCACAATTTACAAAAACTGGACCTTTGTCACAATCGACTAAACACTCTCCCCTGTTTCATTTCCCAACTACAGAATTTACAAAAACTGGACCTTCGCTCTAATCAACTAAGCACTCTGCCCAACTCGATTACCCAACTTCATAATTTACAAAAACTATACCTGAATTCCAATCAATTCAGTTATCCTCCGCAGGAAATTGCCCAACAGGGGATCAACGCCATCCGCAATTATTTTGCCGAGGCCAACGATGAGGACACACTCTATGAGATGAAGTTACTGTTGGTGGGTGAAGGACGTGTGGGTAAGACCTCGCTCGCCAAAACGCTGACCAACCCGAACTATCAACTGGATCCGGAGCAGAGTACCGAAGGCATTGACATTCATACATGGATCATCCCCAACGAGGAACTCGATACGGAGAAAGATTTCCGCCTCAACATCTGGGATTTTGGCGGTCAGGAAATCTACCACGCCACGCATCAGTTTTTTCTGACCAAACGCTCACTTTATCTGCTTGTCACCGAATCTCGCCGCGAGGACCGTCACGAGGATTTCTACTACTGGCTCAACATCATCCAGCTATTGGGCGACCGTAGCCCTGTTGTGGTCGTGCTCAACAAATGTGATCAGCCGACCAAAGACCTGCCCGTGCGTGAATATCAAGAACGTTTTGAAACCATTGTCTATGACTATCCGCAACGGATTAGCTGTCACTCTGACCACCGTCGCACCATTGATGAACTCAAACATGTTATCCGCACCATCATCACGGACAAGGACCTGCTGCCGCATGTGGGGACAAGGTTGCCCAAGGTGTGGGTTGATATCCGTGAGGGGTTGGAGCAACTACGCAGTCAAGGGCGGGACCATGTCTCACGTCGTGAATACCTCGACCTCTGTGCTGAGTATGGTATGAACGAAGAGCGCGCCGACTTTCTCAGCGATTATCTGCACGACATTGGGGTCATCATCTACTTCCGCCATGATATCGAACTGGATAACTTGGTGACGCTCAACCCAGAGTGGATTACCGATGGCGTCTATCGGGTGCTGGACAATGCCACCGTGAAGGAGCAGCAGGGGGTCTTCTACAATCGTGACCTACAGGATATCTGGTCCGATGACAAGTATCGTGACCAGCGGCGTGAACTGCTCTCACTTATGCGCAACAGCAAGTTTGAGATTTGCTATGAACTGCCAAGCAATGGCGATAACAAGAGCTATCTTGCGCCACAGCTACTACCCGTTGATAAGCCCAAACATATTGACAGCATCTGGCGTGGCGAGTACACAACACCCGCCCTGCGCTTTGAATATCGCTATGAATTTATGCCCAAGGGGTTGCTCACACGCTTTATTGTCAAACGCCATCATGACATCCACAGCGATGAACATGGCCAGTGTCACTGGCGTTATGGTGTCCTGCTCGACTATGACAACACACGTGCGCTTGTGCAGGAACGCTATCTCGACCGCACCATCAGCATCATGCTAGTGGGCGACAATGCCAAACGCTTTCTGGACATTATCCGCAAAACCATCGAGGAAATTCACAGCAACTTTCACAACTTGCAGGTTGAGGAGATGATTCCCTGCAACTGTACGGACTGTGCCAACAGCGATAAGCCTCACTTCTTCGAGTATAAATTTCTGCAACAGTGTGTGGAACGCCGTCGGCAGACATGGCCGTGCCAGAGAAGCATGGAAGAGGTTCGGGTACAGTCGTTGCTCGACAACGCTGTCTATGCCAGCGAACGAGATGGTAGCCGCTATCAAAGCCGAGAAATGCGCAATTTGCTTTGCCAGTTTTATCCCAACGAGAACGACATCCTCCGTGTGATGGCCGACGCTGGGCTGAACCCCAACCGCATCCGATGGGGTACGCCGCTCGACAGTCAATGGTACGCTGTATTGACCGAAGCCGAGCATAGTGGCCGCATTCAATCGTTGATGGATGTGGTGGTGCATGACTATGGAGAGAACTCAGAATTCCGCCGGATATATAATGCGTAAGTAGTGAAGAGTGTAGCAGAGGACCTCCGGTAGGTGTCCAATTTTTGCGAAAATTGGACACCTACCGGAGGTCCCCTGCTACACTCTTCGCGTGATAGGATATTCAGTTGAAGTTACCTAAAATCAATCATCAACATCAAGAGCCATTCCCGTGGCGGCTTGCCTTTCTCGCCAGTCTAGGCATCTTCCCGCTCTATGTCATGGAGCCGATTGTCAACCTCTTTCTGCCTATTTTTCTCCAAGCGGGTCATCCGTTGTGGGAAGAATCTCTACGCAATGCCGGGCAACCGATTCCGCAGGTCGTCGGCTTTGGGCTACCACCCACGCTGGCCTTTTTCATCATGACATGGGACAACATTCTCAACCTCTTTATTGCGCCTTGGGTAGGAGCGAGAAGCGATTCGTCCGTGAAGCGGTTGGGTGCCGTGGGCGTCGAAAGCCGTGGATGGTGCTGGGGACAGCCATTGCGCTGGTCGGCTGTCACTCCAGAGCAATGATTGTAGATACGCACGGCTGACCGCTTCGCCCGCATGACAGGCTAGATAGATGATGAGTGCTTGCCCCTTGGCCGATAGCTGGTCTGTGATTGAGTGGTTGTTGTGTGTGATGTCAAAATGGCCGAATGTTTTGATTTGTAGCATATGTTTTTTGTGATCTGGTACTTGATTTTTATGTGTACAGTCGTTGTGTATTCGTTTTAAGAACGATAAAGTTGCGAAATAGGTTGCATGGTTATTGCCTTCATTGAATTTCATCCTCGCGAAAATTTGTGCTATCATGGAAAAATAGTATATTTACCCGATCTCTGGAAGGTGTTCAAAAATGATTTAGGTGTACTCAAGTTTCTCTGGACACCTTCCGGAGGTTTGGCTACGAAGGCAAAACAATCTTTGTAATGAACTGAAATTTTACCAAGGAACAGCGTATCATGTCCAACAACACACCACCAAGAGAAGCCGCCCATTTCCCACAAAACCCTTGGATCATCCGCCCCGACGTCCCTGACGAAATCTACACCGACCGCACCGAGTTTCTCGACTATTTCTATCAGTCTGCCCTAAGAGCGGCTGATCGACGTAGCATATCAACGGTGTTATTGGGACAACGACGCATGGGGAAGACAGAAATCTTTCGTCGTGTCGCCAACCGTCTCTTCTTTGAGCAAGACCCAAAGAACCCGAAAGCAGTTGTACCTGTTTATTATACCTTTCGAGATGTGCCATTAGACCGATGGGAATTTTCTAAAGAATATTTAGAAAATTTTATTCGTCACTATTTAGCATTTTATTTACAAGCACCAGAGATAATTACAGAGACAGTTACGACGGAAAAATTACTTGAATTATTACATAGCTCAAAAGATACACACCCATTTCCCAGAAGTCTGGATACTCTTTTGATGTGGCATCGTGCATTAATGACACATCAAGTCCCAATACCAGAACTGGTTGTCTTGGAAGCACCGCGACGTATTTCAGATATCAACGACTCGACCATTGTGGTCTTTCTGGATGAGCTTCAAAATGCCCATCAACCAGATTTGGGGTTTAGCATCATTGGCTTCATGCAACAGGCCGTTGAATCCAATACCTGCCCACACTTTGTCACAGGATCGTCCATGAGCATCTTGGCAAATGATATTCTGGGACGTGGTGGGCTTTTTGGTCGTTTTTGGAGCAAACCCATCAAACCGTTGTCGGCCTATTGGGGAACAGAACTGGTCAAACGAGTTGCTGAGTATCATCAGACAACGGTACCCGAACTGATGGCACCCGTTGTTGCAGAGCGTTGTGCGGGTAATCCTTTTTATATTTCTGCGGTAGTCCGACAGTCACTTGAAACAGGTCGTCCATTGATGGATGAAGATAACTTGAACATGGTCCTTGCCGCCGATATCTCATCGGGTTTTATTTGGCGCGAACTCTATGACCAAGTGACGCGTTGGGTTGAACGCATTAATGACGCAAACATCACCAAATGGGTTCTCTATCTCTCCACTTTTGGCGAAGGGGAAGTGATTAGCCCTGAACATATTCAAGAAGAACTCAAACGCAAGGAAGGAAAAGATGTCCCGATTGAGGTGATTCGCGATGTCCTGGTGCGTCTTTCACGTGGAGATTTGCTTGAACACAGCGGCATCGGCTACTGGTTTCGCAAAATTGACGATCCCATTTTGCTTGAGTTTCTCAAAGTGTGGGGGCAGATGTATGTCGAGGGACTGCATCAGGGGCGTGTTCACAATGAATTGAACAATCGCTATCGACGTATGGCAAGACGGTTCAACGAATACAAAGGCTACTTGGCCGAGGTGTTTATGTCGCAGGTGTTGTTAAGCAACCAAAATCGGCGCAAGAAAC
>JBCCFC010000986.1:0-5279 GCA_039029935.1 Chloroflexota bacterium | reverse complement strand
TTTCTGCTTCTCCATCAATTGACGTTTATAGTCCGACTGCTTGCGTTGAAACGCCTGTTGACGACCGTGATCGCCGGGTGGATAGGGCTTTTTATCCATCCGGCGATCACGGTCGTCAACAGGCGTTTCAACGCAAGCAGTCGGACTATAAACGTCAATTGATGGAGAAGCAGAAACTGCGCGCACAATACAATATTACTGAGCGGCAACTACGCAACTATTACAAAAAAGCGGTGAAGAAAAAGGGCAATACGGGTGACAATCTGGTCAAAATGCTAGAGATGCGGCTGGATGCGGTTGTCCTGCGGGGCGGGTTGGCGCGTACAATCTATGCGGCACGTCAATATGTTTCGCACAAGCACATCACCGTCAATGGGCAACGCGTCAATGTATCGGGCTATACCTGTAAGGTGGGCGACGTGATTGCTGTGCGTGAGAAGAGCCGCAAGATTCCTTGTTTTATCGAAGCGATGGAGGACGCACAGCCCATTGATTATTTGGCATTGAACCAAAACAGTAGTGCCATCACGGTCGTAGCCATACCAGAGCGCGAGCAGATTCCTGTGATGTGCGAGTTATCGTTGGTGATTGAGTTTTATTCGCGATAAGGTTGGTCAGTTTGTCAGCTAGTCAGCTAGTCAGCCAGTCAGCCAGCTATCAGGCTGAAGTGCTGACTAGCTGAACTGCTGATAAGCTGCCGCAAAGGACAAACTATCATGAGTCTTGTTAAATCACGCAAAATTTCGGATGTGGTGATTGAACGGCTTGCCCTCTATTTGCGCACCCTCGAACAGGTTCAGGATGACCATGATGGTGTCATTTCAAGCAAAAGTTTGGCAGAATATTTAACCGTTTCCGCCGTGCAGATTCGCAAAGACCTGAGTTATTTTGGCGACTTTGGTGTGCAGGGGCAGGGGTATGCCATTGATGGCCTGATCCACACACTGCGTGACATTCTCAAAGCCCATCATTCTTGGTCCACTGTATTGGTTGGCATGGGGCAGTTGGGGCGCGCCTTGGTCGATAGCAGCTATCTGATTGAGCAAGGGTTTCATATTGATGCCATCTTTGACATTGATCGCCAGAAGATTGGCGAAGAGATCCAGCGGATGCGCATCCTCCATGTGCGCTATCTGAACCGCTCGGTGGAAGCCCTCGACTGTCGGATTGGCATCATCGCCACGCCAGCCGAGGCTGCCCAGCGCGTCGCTGACCGCATGATCCAAGCGGGGATTCAGGGGATTCTCAACTATGCACCCACAGCCTTGACCGTTCCCCATGCCGTCAACGTGCAGAACATCGATCCCGTCGTCAACCTGCGCCAGTTGACCTATCACATTCAGGGCTACAATCATCGTGGCTACCAACAAATCGTAGAGCGACACACAGCCGTATTGCAACCCATCAATGAGTACGAAACCTATTCAGCAGATGAGTTGACCATGACCCTGCCACACATACCAATCCCCACAATGCCCGTAGAAGCAGATGGGTTTGCCAACGAAGCAATGCATTGGGCAATCAACTGAAAAGGAAAATCATGAACATTTTAGCCAAAATCGACAACACACGCTATGTTGCACGGTGCAATCATGGGGTGATTCACCTCAACTGGAACAGTGGTATGGTCCATATGAATCCTACGGATCTGCCCAACGCTGTTGAATTTTTGCAGGAGGCCGACAACTTTATTGTCCCCAACACCTATTGTGGCGACCAGTGGAATTTTGCCATGCAATGCCCACATGGGTCATGTCAGACATGGCTCTATGGGCTGGGGTTGCACATGTCGCGCGAGGATTTGCACATGCTCAATCTGCTTGTGGACAAATCGCAACAGGTGCTAAATCAATGGGACCCTACTTGGCTCCAGAGAAAACCCCTTAGAAACCAAAAATATCATAATATCTGTCAAACCGTTGTTAATGGGCAAATCCACCTCCACATCAATTGGTCACAGCTTACCTTTACGCTCTCGCCAGAAGAATTTATGGCGGCAACAGCGTTTTTGCAACACGCACAGACACAGCGTCACCTCCAGACCTATATTGATGGCGGTCCCAACTTTCTGATGCGTGATGAAAACGAATGCAATCAACTGTGGCTGCGCAATACGGGCGTGTATCTCAGCGATGAAAATCTTGATTCCTTCACACAGCTACTTACCCAAGCACAAGAAAAGTTCGAGGATATGGAGCCTACAAACGCCACGCATCAATCACCGATGAAACAGCCAACAACGCAATCCCCCCTGCACAATCTATCGCCCTTTCCGTCTACACTATCCAAGGCCACACGTCAGCCTGTCTATAGTCCGGGGCAGAAGCGAGGCCATCATCAATTTTCGGACTACTTATTTTCAGAGAATTAAGGAGCAACGTATGTTTGTTGTGATGAACCGTATCGGTGTCAATGAAGAATGGAAAGATGCCTTTATTGACCGCTTTAAGGACCGTGCCGCCTTGGTCGATAACATGCCCGGCTTTGTGTCATTCCGGCTATTACGTCCCGCCAAAGAGGGCGATCCCTTTGTGGTTGAGACCTATTGGGAGACCAAGGCTGATTTTGAGCACTGGACCCAATCGGAAGAGTTCAAGAAAGGCCACTCACAGGCAGGTCAATTGCCACGAGAGGCGTTTACAGGGCATCCCAAGTTGGAATATTTTGATGTGATTCAACAGGCGGAGCGCGGTCAGGTGTTTGAGACGGCTGTGTAGGGTACGCAGGGTGCATTCGTAGGTCCGGTTAGTAACCGGACAATCGTCATCAACTTCATGATGTTCAATCGACAATTTGGTTAATGACCGATTGTCACGCTGGTCCAGAGGGCACTAGCGTGACCTACGGATCGACCCATCATTATTATCATTGACAACGAAATCGTCAATATCAACAAGGAAATAAGTATGTCTGCTGTTACAGCTATCATCGATAAAAACAAAATGAAATTTAGCGAGATGGTGTTCGATACCAAAGGCGCAGAAACCATCGAGTTACTGTTGACGCGCCGCTCGGTTGTAGCGAAAAATCAGTGTGAACCCGGCCCAACGGCAGCGGAGCTAGAGACGCTGTTGCGCTGCGCTACCCGTGTACCCGACCATGCCAAGTTGACCCCTTGGCGCATCCAAGTGGTGCAGGGTGAGGCACGTGAGCGGCTGGGCGACATCTTTGCCGAGGTCTTTCAACAGAACAACCCCGATGCCAGCGAGGAACGCGTTACCTTTGAACGTCAACGGCCCTTGCGTTCGCCACTGGTGTTGATTATCAGCACCAAAATCGAGTCAACCGAACGCATTCCGCGTTGGGAGCAAATTCTCTCTGGCGGTGCGGTCTGCCAGAATACGCTTGTCGCTGCCACTGCGTTGGGGTATGCATCACAGTGGCTCTCAGAATGGCCCAACTACGATGAAACCGTCAAGGAACGCTTGGGTATTGCACCCAGCGACGAAATTCTCGGTTTCATGTATATCGGCAGTGCAGCAGAACCGCCGACAGAGCGAGTACGTCCCACGTTGGAGGACGTTGTATCTTATTTTTAATCCACTATAAAAGTCCAACTTCTGACAGAAGTTGGACTTTTATAAATTATCAAGGAAAGTCAACCACATGTGTAACCAACTCATCGCGCTCGCCAAGATCGATTCGCAACGCTACATCGCAAGCTGTGAACATGGCATCACCCATGTCGTCTGGGACCATGCCACCATGCGCTTCTTCACCCACGATATGACCGTCATCGCCGAACTTCTGCACGAGACAACCCAGCTTGCCGTGCAATATCGCATCGCCAGCAAACAGGCCGTGACCGTTATCCTTGACCAGTTCGACCAATTCCAAATTTGGCTGGCGGGTGCAGGACTCTCTCTGAACCCCGATGAATTCAAGCTGTTTGGAACCATGTTCCAGAAAGCAGCCAAACACCCCGTTGTTGTTGAGGCCGAGCCATTGGCTGACACGCCGCGCATGGTCTATCAAGAGGAGCGTCCGCATAAAGTTGGCATGCAGTTGTTCTCACTCAATTAAGTCATTATCACAACAGGAGACACAAATCATGAAAAAAACGATTTATCTAACATTAATGGTTGTCTTGTTCACCATGCTGGCGGCCTGTGTAGCACCAGTGGCTGAACCTGCGGCTGATGCTGAAACCGAGGCTGTGGCTGAAGCTGCTACCGAAGCTGATGCCGAAGCTGATGTCCAAGATGACGCTGCGGATGAGTCTGATGCCGAATCTACTGAGGAAACATCGGCTGGCGATGCGTTCCCAATCACAATTGAACACAAGTATGGCAGCACCACGATTGATGCGCAGCCAGAGCGTGTGGTCAGCGTCGGGTACAGTGAGCAGGATGAACTCTTGGCGCTGGGCGTGACACCCGTTGGGGTACGTGCATGGTATGGTGACTATCCCTATGAGACGTGGCCGTGGGCGCAGGATGAACTAGGCGACGCGCAACCAGAAACCATTGGTGGTGGCGAACTCAATTTTGAGGCCATTGCCGCGCTCAATCCTGATGTCATCGTCGGTGTCACCTCTGGCATGAGCGAGGAAGAGTACGAACTGCTGTCGCAGATTGCACCAACTGTACCACAGTCCGGCGACTATGTTGATTACGGTGTACCTTGGCCAGAGGTCACACGCGTACTCGGTCAGGCAGTGGGTCAGAGTGAACGGGCCGAGCAGATTGTCACTGATTTGGAAGCGCGCTTTGCCGAAATTCGCGAAACGTATCCAGAATTTGATGGCGCATCATTGGCGGTTGCCTTCTGGTTTAGTGGCACACCCGGTGCATACGCATCACAGGATGCTCGTCCTCGCTTGCTTGGTGATCTCGGCTTTGTGACGCCAGAAGTGTATGACGAACTTGCTGGTGACAGTTTCTTTATTTCGTTTAGCGCAGAGGAAATGCCCGACTTGCTTGATGTCGATCTCATTGTCTGGATTGCCAGCAGTGACGAGGCGATTCAGGAAATCAGTGAGGACCCGGTGCGCGCAACGCTTCGTGCCGCTCAAGAGGGTCGCGAAATCTTCTTGAATCAATTGCTCGGTGGTGCGTTCTCATTCTCAAGCCCACTGAGTATTTCCTTCTTGCTGGATGAAATGGTGCCGATGCTGGAAGCCGCAATGGATGGTGATCCGGAGACGGTTGTGCCGGGTAGCCCAGGAGCAGAATAGCAGGGAAGCGTTGGAGCGGTGGGGGGGTGGGGCGGGGGGGGGGGGGGAAGACCCGAAATGAAAAAAAAAAAAAACAGTAAAGCGATTTGAGGATTGCCAGTAA
>JBCCFC010000985.1:0-5281 GCA_039029935.1 Chloroflexota bacterium | reverse complement strand
TTATCATAACGTGATGCGAAGGAATATCCATAGACAGGGTCCTTAACCGCCAGTTGAGAAAACTGACTAACTGACTCACCGAATACTGGCTCACCGAATACCAGCTCACCGAATACCGGCTCACCGAATACCAGCTCACCGAATACTGGCTCACCGAATACTGACCTATAGACAGACCGATTACCGACCCACCGATTCACATTTTCGCACATCAAAATATTGCCAACACAAAGGATTCCATTGTAGCATATTTCAGGAACACATCAATTTTGGCATTTTTTAAAGATGCGTTTATAATAAATGAACAGGTGTTCTCTCTCGTATCAATCATAAAACAGATATTTTGTACTCATCAAACAGCAATCTAAATGGACAGGGGAATGGAAACAATAGCAACGCAAGAAATGATTTTACATCCTAGTGAGAATGGTGCAGACCCAACAGTACCCTCAACACAATCTACAAATGGCGCAGAGCCACCATCGTCAGCAAATCAATCAAATATTGGTCATGTACGTGGTACAGATATCACCGATGAAATGCAGGTGGCCTATCTGGATTATGCTATGAGCGTGATTGTTAGTCGCGCTTTGCCCGATGTGCGTGATGGACTCAAACCTGTACATCGCCGTATCCTCTACGCCATGTACCATGATTTGGGCTTGACCCATGATAAACCTCACAAGAAAAGCGCACGTATCGTTGGTGAGGTGCTGGGTAAATATCATCCGCATGGTGATGTGGCTGTCTATGATGCCATGGTGCGTATGGCGCAGGATTTTAGCCTGCGTTATCCTCTAGTCGATGGACAAGGGAACTTTGGTAGCGTTGATGGGGACAATGCGGCGGCGATGCGCTACACAGAGGCACGATTGGCGGCGATTAGCGACCTGATGCTGGCCGATTTAGAAAAAGACACGGTTGATTGGCACGATAACTTTGACAACTCGCTTGAAGAACCCGACATCCTGCCAGCCACGCTACCGAATCTCCTCATCAACGGTGCGAATGGTATTGCCGTGGGCATGGCAACCAATATTCCACCCCATAATTTAGGTGAGGTCGTGGATGCCCTAACGTTCATGATTGACCATTACGATACAGTTGAAGAGATCACTGTTGATCAATTAACGCAATTTATTCTTGCGCCTGATTTCCCAACGGGCGGTATCCTTTATCGTTTCCGCGAAGACAAGAAATCGCAGGAGCAAACCGATGCCATTGCCCAAGGCTATGCAGTGGGGCGTTCGCGGCTGATCATCCAAGCTAAGGCACACTTTGAAGAGATGAGCCGCAACCGCAGCCGCATTGTAGTGACCGAGTTGCCCTATCAAACCAACAAGACATCGTTAATTGAGCGTATCGCCAGCTTGGTACGTGACGGCAAAATCGAGGGCATCACCGATTTACGCGATGAGAGCGACCGCACTGGAATGCGTATCGTCATCGAACTGACACGCAACGTCGAACCTAAAAACATCCTCACCAGCCTCTTCAAGTTTACACCACTCCAACAGACTTTTGGGATGCAAATGTTGGCCTTGGTTGATGGTCAGCCACGTACACTGGGGCTAAAACGGATACTGCAACTCTTTATTGAGCATCGCAAAGAGATTGTACGGCGACGTTCTGAGTATGATTTGGCTCGTGCTCGCGCCCGTGCGCACATTGTTGAGGGATTGCTGCGTGCATTGGATATTATGGATGAGGTGATTGCCACCATCCGTCGTAGTCAACGTGTGGATACGGCGCGCAAAAACTTGATGAAAGACTTTGAGTTTAGCGAAGTACAGGCACAGGCAATTCTGGACATGCCACTACGACGACTGGCTGCATTGGAACGCAAGAAGCTACAGGATGAATTCAAAGAACTCAAAAAGTTAATCAAGTATCTGGAATCGTTACTCAATGATCCAAGTAAAGTGCTAGAGGTGATTAAAGAGGAACTACTCAACCTCAAGGAACTTTACGGTGATGAGCGGCGTACCCAGATTGTGGACCGTACCAAAGGCACATTGACGACTACGGATTTGATGCCAGAGCAGCCAGTGTGGGTATCTATCAGTGAGCGCGGCCAAATCAAGCGACGTGATATCGTCAACATGACAGAAGCGCGCCTCAAACAGTTTGGCAAAGGACGCGAGGTTGCCTTTATCGAAACCAACACACGCCATTTTCTCTACCTCTTTACCCATGAAGGGCAGTGTCGTCGTGTGGCTGTCAACGACATCATGGATGGCGGCAAAGGACAATACGCCGCCGATCTCACTGACTATACCAAGCGCGATAAGCTGGGCTGTGCCTTGACGTTACCACGCGTCACCGCCGATGTCGGCATAGGCTATCTCTTCTTGGTCACAGAACTGGGTGTGGTCAAACGCATCACCATGTCCGATTTTCTCTCCTCAGCATCATCCGACCCTATCGTTATTAATGTCGAAAACAAGGACAAACTGCGCTGGATTTTCCACACACAAGGTGAGCAGGATGTGCTGTTGGTGGCCTCATCGGGCAAATCTATCTGCTTTAACGAAGAAAAAGTCCGCAGCAGCGGTCTGCCCGCAGGCGGCGTCGGTGGCATGAAACTCAAGAAAGACGAAACCATTGTCTACGCAGCGGTCATTAACCAAGTTGACCATTTTGATGTCATGACCATTACCAGCGAAGGCTTTGCCAAACGCTCTGCCCTCAGCGACTATAGCATCCAGGGACGTAACGGTGGTGGCATTGTGACGCATAAGCTCACCGCCAAAACAGGGGCTGTCGCAACGGCTCTACTGGTGACAGAGAACATGGAAGATGCCAGCCCGCTTGACAACCTACGCACGATTCTGACCACCAAAGGGCAGATTATCAATACATCGATTTCCGAAGTACCACGCATGGGGCGTAATGTGTTGGGTAAGCAGATTATTCCTGTGGTATTGGGTGATGCGGTGAAGATGGTGTTTGATGTGGTGCAGACGCCGGATGTTGTGCAGGATGAAGAATTATAATGTCAAATGAACCAATCAAACGCATCGCTTATGGAACAGGCGATATCCGCCGCATGCGTGTCAAAAATGGATACTATGTAGACAAGACCCACTACATCCCACTTTTTGAGGACGCACCTGATTATCTATTTATGATTCGCCCGCGCCGGATGGGCAAAACATTATGGCTCACAACGCTACAGCGCTATTACGATATCAATCTAGCGGATGATTTTGAGTGGCTCTTCGGTCATACCTATATCGGGCAAAACCCCACACCAGAGGCTAACAGCTATTTGGTTGTGACACTGAACTTTGCCAATGTGAATCCAGCGTTGGACAAAATTGAACAATCCTTTGAAGACAATGGCCGTAACGAAATTAAAGATTTTGTGAGGCGTTATACAGATTTCTTTGATGAAACGCAACAAGAAGATATTTTTGCTGGGAATAACCTGACAGACTGTCTACAACGAATTTTTTATAATGCCAATAGAAATCGGCTAAAAGTCTATCTGCTAATTGACGAGTATGACAATTTTGCAAACAACGTTTTGGTGGCAGAAGGTGAGGCAGCCTATCATAGCCTGACACATGATGACGGCTTTTTCCGCTTTTTCTTCAACCTACTCAAGGGGGCGACCGCCGGACAAATATCTGGGTTGACACGGCTCTTTATCACAGGCGTCTCACCTGTCACGATGGATGATGTCACCAGCGGCTTTAACATTGGAGACAACATCAGCCTTGCCCGACCATTTAATGAATTGGTTGGGTTTACAGAGGAAGATGTACGCCAAGTCTGTACGTATTATCATGACGCGGGGCTGTTACCGCTCGATGTGGATGATTGTCTAGACCTCATGCATCTTTGGTACGACAACTATCGGTTTTCACAGAGAGCCAAGACGCATGTGTTCAACTCAGACATGGTTCTCTACTTTATCCATCAGGTCATCCGCGATCAAGATATGCCACTCGACTTGATTGATGACAATGTACGCATTGACTACGGCAAGCTACGTCACCTGATGCCGATTGACCAAAAGCTTAATGGCAATTTTAGCGTTTTGCGCTCCATCCTCGAGACAGACGAAATTGGTTCGCAGATTGCCTCTAGTTTCCCCTTAAGCCGTCTGCTACATCGTGTCAACTTTATCTCCCTCCTCTATTATTTTGGTCTCCTCACCTTTAGCGATGACAGTGGCGGCTTCCCACGCTTGCAAATCCCCAACCTCACCATCCAGCATCTCATGTACGGTTATATCCGTGACGCCTATCATGATGTCGATGTCTTCCGTGTGGATGTCTACACCTTTTCCATGTTACTGGAAAGAATGGCCTCGCATGGGGAATGGGAACCCGTCTTTCAGTTTTTGTCCGACGAGATTCAGAAACAGACGGCGGTACGTGATTATTTAAGCGCAGAAAAAATGATCCAAGGCTTTCTACTCGCCTATCTAAATATCTGTGACTATTTCTTGATCTGGTCAGAAAAAGACATGAACAGCGGTTTTGTCGATCTCTACCTTGAACCATTTACCGCACGTTACCCCGGTGCCAAATATGCCTACCTGATTGAACTCGAATATATCACGCGCAGCAACTTTAGCCAGACCGAACTCAAAAAGAAAATTGCCGAAGCCACAAAACAACTGAATCAATATGCCAATGATGCGCGCATTCAGGCTGTGGCGAGTAAACTGCCTGTCAAGAAAGTGATGCTTGTGTATAATGGGTGGGAGTTGGTGCATCAAGCGGAGGTCGATGATAAAGGAAAATGACGAATGTCAAATGAACCAATCAAACGCATCGCCTATGGGACAGGCGATATCCGCCGCATGCGTGTCAAAAATGGCTATTATGTAGACAAAACTCATTACATTCCGCTCTTTGAAGACGCATCTGACTACATCTTTCTGATTCGTCCACGTCGCATGGGCAAGACGTTGTGGCTCACAACGTTACAACGCTATTATGATATCAATTTTGCAGATAAATTTGAGTGGCTCTTTGGGCATACCTATATTGGACAAAATCCCACACCAGAGGCCAACAGCTATCTTATCGTGACTCTCAACTTTGCCAACGTGAATCCCGCATTGGATAAAATTGAACGATCATTTGAACGAAACGGGCGAAATGAAATTAAAAGTTTTGTGAAGCGTTATGCAGCTTTTTTTGATAAAGCACAACAAGAAGATATTCTGGCAGGGGATAACCTGACAGATTGTCTGCAACGAATTTTTGATAATGCTGATCAAAATGGATTAAATGTCTACCTGCTGATTGACGAGTATGACAAC
>JBCCFC010000984.1:0-5296 GCA_039029935.1 Chloroflexota bacterium | reverse complement strand
CCCCCCCACCGCCCCAGGGTGTTACCTTTCTTGGTTTTTTCGGGGCGTCCCCTTGGGGCCGCCATTTTTCGTACCCGCGGGCCACCGAATGGGTACGCCCCTACAATCACGGTTATTCGATAGAACTGAACAGCCCTGTCCACATGCCCAATCTATAGTAACATGGGCTTCCAGCCCGTAGCGGACAGGATGTCCGCACCTCTTTAGCTCAACGCCTCAACCTCCGCCCGCCGCGCCCCCGCATCCACATGCCCAATCTCCTCAAAATAGTCCACACACACCATCATCGCCGCCACCGCCTGCGCCCGTAGTTGTGCATCATTCTCATCCAGCTTCAAATAATATTTGCCCAATAACCACTGCGCATCTGCCACACCACGCCGATTGCCAACCGTTTCGGCCAATGTCAACGCACGGTCGAGGGCATCCTTGGCGTTGTCTAGCTGCTCTAGGGCGAGGTAGGCTTCGGCAAGGTCGTTCCATGCATTACTTTGTTGGTAACGGTCGCCCACTTCTTCCAAAATGAACATACTCTGTTGATGTCGGTTGACGGCTTTGTTCCAGTCACCCCCGACTCCGTGTGCATAGCCTAATGCACCTAATGCTGTCCCTTCAGAGCGACGATTATGAGTTTCACGGTGAATCTCAAGCCCCTCAGTAATCAATTCAACCGCTTTTTTGTCATCGCCTTGCATGGCATACGCCCGCCCCATATTTCCTCTGAAAATGCCTTCAACGCGACGGTCGGCAATTTTATGGGCAGTGGCAAGTGCCTGCTCATAATAGCCAATAGCCTTCCACACCTCTCCCAAAGCCATATACGCATTCCCCAGATTACCCAAACGATTTCCTTCACCGTGACGATCTCCGATTTCACGAGCAATGGCGAGTGCCCGCCTTTGGTAGTCGATGGCCTCTCTCACCGCTCCCAATGTAGCGTACGCCAATCCCAAATTTCCCAAATGTGTGCCTTCGTTGCGATATTCGTCTATCTCACGGGCAATGGCAAGTGCCTGTGTAGAATAGCCGATGGCCTCCCGCACCTCTCCTACGCGATGATATGCGCTCCCCAAATTACCCAAATGCGCGCCTTCGTTGCGACGGTCGCCGATCTCACAGGCGATAATGAGTGCCTGCTCATAATAGCCAATGGCCTTATGCACCTCTCCTATAGCCGCATACTCCAACCCCAGATTTCCCAAGTGAGTGCTTTCGCCCTGCTTGTCTTGGTATTGTTGGTCGAGGGAGAGTGCCTCGTTATAGCAGTTAATGGCGCGTTCGACCTGCCCCATACCGGAATAGGCTATGCCTAATCTGCCAACATGTATTGATTTCTGCCTATTGTCCACTATATGCCCCAGCAGTCGTTCATGCATCTGAGCCATCAGGCGCAAATGTCCCCAGAGATGTAGGTAGTCACTATCAATGTCTATTAGGACAGCAGCAGCGGAGTCATAGTCACCTCCTGCACAACGCAAATCAAATTCGGCCAGTTGAGGTTTAAGATCATCGAGGGTGCGCCATTCGCTACGTGGGGTACGGGCGGATTTGAAGTAGTCAGCGGCGCGGGCAAGCAGGTCGTTTTGGTTCCAACTGGGTGCGTCTTCAGCGGGAGCATCCGCTGTTGATGGAGACTGTGCAGGTATCTGTCCAAAGGTATAGGCACGGTCCATCGGATGGAGGAAAAAGTGTTGCCCATCACGACGCACAAAATGCATATTGGCAAGCCGTTGCAGGATGGGTGCGCTGTTGATACCCGCCATCGTCGGTTGCAACAAATAATCTACCGCCGCAACAGTCATCGGACGGTTATAGACGGCCAATGCCTGCATCACGCGCTGTGCGGTTGGGTCAAGACGGCTATAGGCTTGACCGACGAGGGCTTCGACGATTACATCGTGACGCAGGTAAGCAACCTGCGATACTGACGCAGACTGTGTGACGTAGGCTTTACTCTGCGCCAACACCTCTTCGGGCGTGGTATAGCGGTCAGCCTTGAGGATGGCCCCAACGCTCTCCAAGGCACGGGGATAGCCACGCGTGTGTTGCCAGATGCGTTCGAGCAGGTTGTCCGAGGCGTTGCGCAACCCGATGCCGCCTGTCTCATCCAAGGCACGTAATACCGTCGTGGCGTGGTCAAGCTCCAGCCCAGTGTCCAATTTCAGTGTCTGCTGTCGTCCCCCAGCGGTCAGGTGTAGTTGTAGGTCATGGGGTAGCACTCGCGTGGTAATCAGTACGGTGACGCCATGATGGGGTGCATCGAGGAGCGTGGTCAACGCCTCGGCCAGTTCTATATCGTGGATGGTCTGCTGTTCGCTATCCACCAACGTCTCAAAGTTGTCCATCAACACCACCACGCGTTTCTCGGCAAATGCTGCCAGTAGGCGATGCATTACCTGTCTAGTGGTACTCTGCGGATTGCGGTAGGTGGCATTAATGGCCGCAGCTTCCTCGCTGGGCAGCAGCTTACATAAATCAGCTACCAAATGCGGAACCGAAGGGGTTCGTGCGCCAATCGCACTTAAATACACGATGCCGTCAAGAGGATTAACCGCGGAGAACGCAGAGGGAGAAGAAGAGGGAAGAGTTGAAAGTGGAAAGTTGATAGTTGACAGTTGCCCGTGTATGTCATCACCGTGTCTCCCCCTCTCTCTGTCACCGTGTCTCTCCCTCTCACTATCTCCCATGCCTTCTCTGCGTTCTCCGCGCCCTCTGTGGTTAGTTAATTCTCTCAACAGATAACACACCATCGCTGTTTTGCCGACGCCGCCGCGCCCAACGACCGTGATTAGGCGGCAAGTGGGGTCTGCGATGTAGCGTACTACGAGACCGATTTCAACCGTGCGGTTTTGGAAGTAGTCGGGTGGGATGCTGGGGGGAGAGTTGATAAACTTGGTCGATTGCTCACGGGGACCGGAGACAGGTTTGTCTGGTTGGCGAGCGCGTTCTAGGCCACTGTCAATGCGTAGCTGTGTCTCCTTTGCGCGCTGTTCTGGGTCATCGACCAGTGCTTGCTGTGCATCAAACTGCTCACGTAGATAGTCGATGTCACTGCGAATCTGCCATTCTAGCACGGCATCATCAGCGCGCAGAGCCTCACGCAAATCACGCTGCGCATCCGCCATGCGTTCCTGTAACGTCTGCAACAGCCCTTCGTCGCTCTGCCGCTGACGTAGATACTCACGCAACCGTGCGGTGGCCTCATCGGGACGTTGGTCGAGGTCGGTCATATCGACGATAGTTCGTCCCTCCAATGCAAAGGGCAGTTGATAGACATCAGGGTTGGGCATGATTTTAATGGGGATGATCGGCTTCTTATATTGCAATGCTCGCCGCCATTCACGCACACAATCGCTCTCTTCGCTCACACTCCCTGCCGTCACGACCAACAGCAGCATCTCACAACTGCGCAATGCCTGCTCCATCTGCGCATCTGCACCTCGTCCCAAAACACGAACATCCTTCAGATCGACCCATACGGGTACATCCACACGCTGCAAGGCACGGTAAAGGGCAAGCGCAGCCCCATCGCCATCAACAGGCGAATAGCAGATGTAGTGATGTCGTGTTGTGGGTGTATTTAAGGAGGGAGCATTGGGTGTCTCATTATCACTGCTCAGTGTATAGCGATTGTTGTCTTTTGTACTCATAGTAAAGTTTGTGTTGACTCATTTGGATTCTGCTGGCAACCTGTGCGTTCATGGGCAAGATACCGTTTGGCGATTTGGGTTTATTATACATCAAAACGGGTGAAACGGAAGACAGCTACCGCGTCCAAGGGGCTCCCGAATCGGTGTCTAGCAGAGGAAGCACGTTCAAAACGTGCTAGGATTGAGGCAGCACAATGTTCAACAGACAAGATGCGGTTTGGCGTCACGTTTCAACAGGCTTGCAGCCTGTTTTCTGTGATAGACGCCGATTTGCAATCGGCGGAGCGAAATCACACATCAACACCCACAACTGACAGCATCAAACGACCTTCCAACTCCGCAAACAAGGCTGTCGCCTGATCCACATACTCATCCTCCAGCCGACTGACAATCCACTGCAACCAGTTATCAGCAATGGCCGTTGCGTTGGTCGCATACGGTTCCTGTCCACGCGCCGCAAGACCAACCAGTTCAAACCACAGACAAATGATTGGCTCAAACTCAGGGCTTTGCCCAAGGGTAAGCAACTCTTGTAACAACACCTCTGGCGTCCGCTGGTGTTGACCCAGCACAGCGTCAAGTTGCTGTGTAAAATTTGCGGCAATTGCGTTTAGCACTTGACCGATCAATCCATCCTTGGTTTCAAAGTAATAGATGAGCATTCGGTCGCTTGTCCCCGCGACAGCGGCCAGTTTGCGCACGCCCGTGTCCGCAAAGCCATGCGCAATCACATACTGCGTAATCTGCTGAAGTATTTGTATTTTCTTTGCCGTTACTTTATCCATAGTCAAAATGTAGCAGGTGTTACATCAGCTTCTTGTAGCATACGCTACAATAGCGATTATAAAATGATTGTAGCATGTGCTACAACATAACATCATATCAAAATTCATTCACATACGCGCTTAACCCAACCTTCAGGAGGTGACGGAAAGTAGGCAAAAAAGCAAAAGTGACGCGCAATCGCAAGTGCCCCGCCCAGAATGGACGGGCTACGGTCGAGTACGTCACCTCTCATAGACCGCCCTTGTAGGGCGGTGGCCTTTACCCATGTGTGACTTTTGCTTTTTTGCGAAAGTAGATAGTACGAATAGCATCTGCGTTGTCACCTCCCGAAGGTTTTGCGTCAATAACAGGAGTATAACGATGTCACAAGAATTTCACAAGTTTTGGCTTATCATCACGGCTATCGTCGTGGCCTCATTTGGTCCCATCTTCTTCTTAGGCACAATGGAAGCAACAGCCGAACCCGCCCGTTGGACGCTGGACTTGCTGAGTTGGCCGTTGGATGGGCAGCAGACCTTTGACCCAACCACGCGCTTTTTGTCCGCGCTGACAGGTGGTTTCCTCTTCGGCTGGGGTGTCATGATCTGGTGTTTACGGGCATGGGTATACGACGCAGCCCCCGAAGGTGTGCGTCGTGCGGTGGTGACTGGTGTGCTGGCATGGTTTATTTTGGACAGTGCTGGTTCTATTGCGTCTGGTGTGGCGATTAATGCGTTGTTCAATGTGATTTTTTTGGTGATAGGGGTAGGACCGTTGTGGCGTCCGGCACGGGTGTAACAATATAGGACGCGGACGTGCGCGGAATTTTTTTGAGTACAAATCCGCGTTAATCCGCGCTCGTCCGCGTCCCCTATTTCAAT
>JBCCFC010000983.1:0-5305 GCA_039029935.1 Chloroflexota bacterium | reverse complement strand
GTGTGTTGCCTCTTGGCGAATTAAGGTCAATGAATCGGTTTCAGAAAGCAGGGGCACTGTATAATTAAAGATTGTACCCGAACCACGTAACTGCTCTCGTGACGTGAGCAAAAATTGTCAGTCGTTGCAAGACAGGCAGTAACGTATGGTAGTCTGTCACTGTTTCCAAATTATCAACCACAATCATATGGGGATAGTGTGCCAGATGGCTTGTCAGCATGGCAATCATGTCCTCGGTCGAGTATGTAACGGGTCGCGACGTATCGGGCAGCAGTTGCCGACAAAGGTTATGCATAATTTGATGGACAGACACCGTTGTTGGGGATGTGTCCTCATGTCTATGAAGCGGTTCAATCTCGCCCTGCATCGTCAGTTGCTGTTGACTCGCCGTGACCCAGCCGATATGGTCGATAACCATTCGTGTAAACTTAAGCGTGAATTAGTACGTCGGTGGTCAGTAGGCCAGTAATCAGCAGGGCTTTCTCATGAAAATGAGGCCATAACTAAAGTACTATAAGCAACCATTAATAAATTAATTTGCTCTATTGATTCATTAAGTCAAAAACAAGTTGTGGCCTACTGGCAAATAGCAAAAAGACAAATTATGGGATAGACTAAGAACCTTAGCAAATCAAGTGCAAATTCGTAGAACATCCATGGAGGCCAGCATGAAAAATGTAACTTTGTCAACCAGTATACAAGTAGCAAGCCAAGCGAAACGCCCCCAAAAAGAGCAAGTCCGAAAATTTATCGAAGCATTGGAAACGTTGCCAGACCCAAGAGATAATCGAGGGAAAAAGCATGAATTGGCATTTGTATTATGCTGTGTAACGCTAGCAATCCTGTCGAATCGAAGCTATCCATCAAGCATCCAGCGATATATCAAAAACCGTATCAACTGGCTAAGAAGGGTAACAGGAAGGCCAGACGCACCAGTTGTCTCACGAGCACAGTTACCTAGAATCCTATCTGTGGTTGATGTAAAAAAACTGAATGAGCTCACATTCAACCATTTTGGGGTTCGTGTCTTCGATGAGCAAATGGACTGGAATGCCTTTGATGGCAAAGCATTACGTGGGACACCTGATGAGCAGGGAAAGCAAAAAGCACGAATTTTGACGGCTGTCAACCATAGAACAGGTGAAATCATTGCACAAGAACCCATCAATGATTGTAAAGACGCAGAAGTCCCCACGGCTCGTGAAGTGATGGCTCAAACAGGTCTTGACAAAGAGAACAGTACCATGGATGCGCTCTATTTGACGCCAGAACTCACCTCTCAAATCGAGCAAAAAGGAGGGCATTACATCATTCAAGTCAAGCGAAACCAACCGCTTCTTCATGAGCGTTTGACCGCGGTTGCATCCTCACATGACCCACATGACATTATCACTCACTCTGACAAAGCGCATGGTCGTCACGAAGAACGATTGTACTGGTTCTTTCCTCTCGATTCCTTTTCTTTCGCTGATCGATGGGCTGATAGTGGATTCTGTACCCTGATTGTTGTTGTCCGCCAAACTATCCGTACCAATGATCCAACCAAAATCTCTCAGGAGTTATCCTACTATATCTCCAATTGTTCTCTTGTTGGTGGCAAATCCTTTCTCCCCGAATCTCTCGCTCAAGCCATCCGTAAGCATTGGACTGTTGAAGTCATCAATTGGGTTCGTGATGTCACCTTTGGTGAAGACCTTGTCAAAACCAAGGTTGCTAATCTCGCTCAAGTCTTGGCTTCCATCCGTACCTTTGCCATTCGCCTTTTGCAGCGCGCTGGCATTCCCAACTTCAAAGCCGCCATTGAGACTTTCTCTGATTGCCCTGACCTTTTCTCTCGCTTTCTTCACCAGTATCATGTTTTATGAGAAAGCCCTGGATGGCGATGCGGTATTTGTTGGGCAACTGCTCGATCATTGGCAAAAGACATAATGATAATTCTCGTCTGATCATTTCACCTTCATCCGATTGTGGTTCTTCAATCCACTATGGTAAATTGGCGGTTGGTCGCTTTGCACGATAGTAGTCAACGACGGCATTTCTGGTAATCTGATAGAGCCAACTCTCCAGTTTGGCGTTCTCTTTCAGAGAGTCAAGACGCGTGTACACTTTGACAAAGACATCTTGCAGAATGTCTTCTACTGCATCGTTGTCAACCCGACTGCGAATGAAGCTTGATAACTTATTTTGATAGTCAAACCATATCTCTTCGGTTGTTTTCATTCTGATTTCCTTTGGCCCTAAATCGTTTACAGCCTCGTATGTCAATAAAACCGCATGGTTCACGGATGATTCATTGTCGGATATACCTTTGTGGTTGTATAATGCTCCTTGACTATTCTGCGCGACAATGTGCAAAAAAATTCGTATGTATTTACAGCGGATAGCGCATCAATCATGTCTTTCCGCTGCTCATTTGTCAAGAAGTTACTTATTCGATGAACATGTCTACATCGTTAAACCATAAGGAGAGTTACTATGTCTTCCACAAGAACTGTCATTAACTTAACAGGAACGTCCCTTTCTCCCCGAACTATGTTTATACGTGGCTCACTCGCGGCCCTTTTCGGTCTGTTTATATTGTTTCAAACGACACGGTTTATCCAGCTAGTCGCCTTTGGCATTGGTGTCTATATGACCATCAATGGCCTCATTACCTTATGGACGGCGATTCGTCTACCAAGGTATACCCCACAACGTGGCCTGATGTTGGCTCGCAGTGGACTCAATCTATTGGTGGGGCTACTCGCCATCACAGTACCATTTTTCTTTGGCGCATTGTGGACGACCATTGTGTATTTGGTCGCACTGCAAATGCTCATTTCTGCTGTATTAGACCTGATGGCCGCCAACCGGATGCGCGCTGCGGGGTATCCTTGGCGTTCCAATATGACAAGCGGATTGATCACCCTATCTTTGGCTGCAGTCCTCATTTTTGCCCCTTGGTCAATTGGCATTCTGCTGGTCAGAATCATCGGCTTTTTGCTGTTGGGATTGGGTGCTTGGCTCATTATGCTGGGCTGGCAGTCGCGGTCGAGTACAACGTTCTAAGGAGAATCAGTGAGTCGGTAATCGGTAAGTCGGTAAGTCGGTAAGTCGGTAAGTCGGTGGGTCGGTGGGTCGGTAAGTCGGTAAGTCGGTAAGTCGGTAATTAACTGGTCCACCGAATACAGACCTACCGACGCACCGAATACAGACCTACCGACGCACCGAATACTGATCTACCGACGCACCGAATACAGACCTACCGACCCACCGAATACAGACCTACATCGCCGTATACCCGCCATCCACAAGCCACGTCGCCGCTGCTACAAACGACGCCTCATCTGATGCCAAGAAGGCAATCACATTGGCGATTTCCTCTGGTTCACCCATGCGTCCCACAGGGTGCAGCTCTTTCAACGTTGCATGAATCTCTGGGTTTTGGGTGATGTTGTCGGTCAACGCAGTGTAGACAAAGCCGGGACAAACTGCATTGATGCGAATGCCCTCCTTGGCAAGCCGTACACCCATATCGCGCATAATCTGCACAACAGCCCCTTTACTGTGCGGATAGGCATTGATGTACTCTGTAAATGGAAGATGGGTTGGATAGCCCGCAACGCCCATGATTGAGGCCAAATTGATAATCGACCCTCGATTTCGCCGCTTCGCCTCACTTTCACCCACCTCTTTTTTGCGCATGGCTTCAACCGCTGCATACGACATCAGCATTGTACCCTTGGCATTCACCGCCATCACTGCATCCCACTGCGCTTCAAAGTCCGCTTCTGGTGGCAATGTACGGCTGGTGATCCCGGCTGAGTTCACCAAAATATCAAGTTGTCCAAACCGTCTCACGGCATGGTCAACAATCGTTTCTGTGTCTGTCCGTTGACTAACATCACCTGTGACAATGGCAAACGAGGCTGTCAACTCATCACCATATACCTGCAATTTGTCGGCTAAAATATGCAAGCCCTCTTCATTGATATCACTCGCAACGACGGCTGCCCCTTCTGAAAGAAATCGCTCGACCGTTGCCCAGCCAATACCAGAGGCCGCGCCTGTGATAATTGCTACTTTATCCTGCAATCGACCTGTCCTGTTACGCTTCATTCGTTTTTCCTTATCCTTGGTTCCAACACACGCCATAAATCAATCCTATGGGAGCAATACTTCTTCGAGTATCGTTCCTTGCGTGTATAATACACAGGAATGGCGAATATAGATAATATACAATTTTAGTATTCACGCCTACGGCACAAAACAACGAAAATTTGCTACAACTTTAACAAGCATGAACCATGTTTATTCAATCAAAAATTAGTTAATAAGGAGTGGATAGATGAAGCCATCTACACGTTTAATCGTAATACTTGTTGTATTGTTCTCATTGGTCCTTGCCGCTTGCCAAATGCCTGCTGCACCAGTAGCACCACAAGAGCCTGCGCAATCTGAGGAAGCTGCACCCGCACCGGAGCCAGCCGATTCAGCCGATGATCCGGAATCGTCGGATGAGGAATTGGCGGAAGCTACAGATGAAGAAGCTACAGATGAAGAAGCTACAGATGAAGAAGCTACAGATGAAGAAACCGCTGATGCTGAGGCAGAAGCACCTGCCGAGGCAGTTGCTGCAGCGGATGCACCTGCCAGTGAAAGTGCAGAAGGCGACGCAGGTGAGGCTGTGACTGAAAGCGTTGCCAGCACCTATGTCATTGACCAGGGTCAGTCTCAGGCACGATTCTATATTGATGAAGTACTGCTTGGGGCAGATAAGCGTGTAGAGGGTGTTACCTCAATGGTTGAAGGCTCGGTCACGATTGATATGGCCGATTTGTCACAGACCAGCATCAGTGAAATCCGTATCAACGCCCGTGATTTCAAGACGGACAGTGATCGTCGCAATGGGGCAATCCAACGTCGTATCTTGCGCGCAAGCGATGACGCCTATCAGTACATCACCTTTGTGCCAACAGCTATCGAAGGCTTGCCCGCATCGGCTGCGGCTGGTGAGACCGTTGAATTCAATGTCGTTGGTGATTTGACCGTTGTGGATGTCACCCGCTCCGAAACCTTCGCCATGAGTGTGACCGCCAATGATGATGGGACGATTAGTGGTACAGGTAGCACAACCGTCCTCTATAAGGATTATAAACTACGTATCCCAAGTGTACCTGTCGTTGCGAGTGTTGAAGACGAGGTATTGTTGGAGATTGAGTTTGTTGCTGTTGCTGAATAGGCTCATGGTACTCTAGGTAATTTGTAGGGGTATTAAGAGGTTTGGTGGTTCAGAAACCGATTTTTTGTCAAAAAATCGGTTTCT
>JBCCFC010000982.1:0-5321 GCA_039029935.1 Chloroflexota bacterium | reverse complement strand
GGCTTCATCAATTACTGGGACGTGGAAAGATACCAATTCAAATGAAAAAACTGAGATTTCGCTGGTTGTCAATGGAGCGGATTCGACAGTAGTCATGACGCCCCAAGGCAACCCATGGTGGAACAAAACCGTGAATGGCTCGTGGAATGGTGGCTCATCTGCAAAAAATCAAGGGGCACAAGGGGACGATGCCCCCTATGTGGGTAAGGTTACCTTTCTCAACAATGCCAACCAATCGTATATAAGCGATTTTTGCGTCTCATTGGATGGTAAGCGAATGATTTTTGGCAATGGTGTTACTTGGGAAAAAGTGAGCTAAAAATATCTCATTTTTGTCATGGTCAATAATCCGTTTACTGCGGACACTTTATCGTGTGAGTAGTGACAATATTTCTAAAGGAGTCGTCATGACCAAACTAGCCGTTCACAACGCAACAAATAATTCAGTTACAGTCTATTTAACATTCGGTGTGGCAGGGCCTGTATGTCCCAATCCGGTCGCTGTGAGCGATTTCCCAGTGTTGTCGCCTGTTAATTCCCTTCAGGGGGAATTTGCCTTAGCAGCCGGTGCAACTCAGGAATTCGATCCTCAAGGGAGATGCTTCTCTGGTAATGTCGGGTTTTTTATCGCACCTCAATGTCCAGTTGCAGGAGCCGATTTCCATCACGGCAAAGAAGGCACAAATATTGGTGAGTTCACGCTAAACGTCACACAAGGAGACGAAGCTTTCGATATTAGCTGCGTAAATGGTGTCAACTGCTGGATGACGATGAGTGTTACTGGCACAGGTTGGTCTTACGGCCCAGATAATACGCCCATCAACACGATTGAGAACAAGGCACTGCAACAGAATCAGGGCAACCCTGGTGTTTACCCTGTCAACTGCACTGACTGCATACGACTGGTTGGCAACCCGCCATGCGCTGACTTGCCAACAGGACCAGCGCAGACCGAACGCATCTGCAATGTCCAGCGTCCGGTGCAACCTGGCTCAGAAGATACCCTGACCGTCACGTTAAACGAAGGTAATCCGCCATCGTAAAGCTTGACTGAATCCAGAATGCTGTTTGGGTAGTAAGACCTTGTACAAGAAAGAAGGGGTACTGTTGAAGTGCTCTCTCTTTCTTGTATAGATTAATCATCTTTGCTTATAAATAGCCCATAAAACGCGTTTGCCGTTTCATCGTTCACATCTTACAATAGCCCGCATCAAAATTTTATTTTTCCATAATCACAAGGAGAATCAACAAGATGCGTTTTGCGGTACTATTGCATGAAGAGCGGCACATGGCGAGGAACTATCACGGTGAGGGCATGGACCTGCTCTATGCGGCGGGTCACGTGGACTTGGTGACGATGAAGCGGGGTGAAGAGGCGGCGGCGATGGCACCGTTTGTGGCAAACATGAGGGAGGCCGATGCGGCTGTCATCGGTTCGTGGTATCGTCCACCGATGGAGCCGGAACACTGGCAACAGGGCGAAAAGCTGCAAGTTTTTTCTGGTACCTTTGATAATCGCTTTGCGGGCTGGGTGGATTTTGACTATTTGAATGAGCGTGGGATTACGCTGATTGACACTTCACGTGGGATGACGCCTTCGGTGGCGGAATTTGCGCTGGCGATGACCATGAACCTCGTTCGCCATATCCCAGAATCGCTCTATCGGGTGCGTGAGGGTGGATGGCAGGACTATTTTTGGGAAAATCCGGGCTTTGTCTATGGTGATTTAACTGGACGACGGGTCGGATTGGCGGGTTTGGGCAGCATCAATCGTCGCTATGCCGAGTTGATCGCACCCTTTAATTGTGATATTCGGGTCTATGATCCATTTCTGCCCGATGATGTGCTGGCACAGTATGGGGCAACACGGGCTGAGTCGCTGGTGGAATTGGCGCAGTTCTGCGAAATCTTTGTTGTGGGGCTACCACCATTGCCAAACACGCTGGGAATCATCAACCGCGAGGTGATTGAAGCACTGCCGAAAGGCTCGCTATTTGTGCTGCCCACACGCATGGCCGTTGTTGAGCAAGCACCGCTATGGGAACGGATTGAGGCCAACGAACTTGCTGCTGCGATTGATGTCTTTGCACCGGAACCGCCACCACCGGATGCATGGTTCCGACGCCATCCCCATGTACTGGCAACCACCCATATGGCGGGTGGGACGGATTTCTGTCATCGACGCTGTTTTACGGATGCGTGCAAGGATGCCATTGCCGTGTTGAAGGGCGAAGCACCGCGTTTCCAAGCGACCAAGCGTGACTATCTACTCTATGAAGGTAAATTAGAAGCCGAGAGCTAAGTGATGACAGCCCAAACAACCAACGCATTACCCGTAGAAACCAAAGTCGTTATCATCGGTGGCGGCATCATCGGCTGTAGCACGGCCTATCATCTGACCAAGATGGGTTGTCGCGATGTGGTGATGGTCGAGCGCAATGAGGTCACGTCAGGGACAACGTGGCACTCGGCGGCGCAGGTGCGACAGTTGCGCTCGACCAAAAACATGACGCAGCTTGTGCGCTACAGCCAGCAACTCTACTCATCATTAGAGACGGAGATGGGGATGCCAACAGGCTGGCATGGTGTCGGCTCCATCAGCATTGCCACCAACCAAGAACGTCTGACGCATATTCGACGACAGGCGTCCTTGGCGCGCAACTTTGAGTTGGAGACGCAAGAGATTAGTCGCGCCGATGTGCAGGCGATGTGGCCGCTGGCATATACGGATGACATCATCTCAGCAGTTTTTGTGCCATCGGATGGGCGTGTCAACCCCAGTCTGGTCAGCAAAGCACTGCTCCACGCGGCGCAGCAAAACGGGTTGCAACTCTTTGAACGGACAGCAGCAACAGGCTTTACCAAACAGAGTGGCCGTATTGCCTCCGTCAAGACCACGCGCGGGGAAATTAAGTGTGAGGCCGTCGTCGATTGTGCGGGTGCATGGGGGCGTGAGGTGGCATCAAAAGCAGGGGTGTCGGCGCCGCTCTATGCCTGTGAACATCTCTATATTGTCTCAGAACCTGTGGCGGGGTTGGAGAAGCCGCTGCCAACCTTAAGCGACCACGATGGCTGGCTCTACTGCCGTGACCATGAGGGTGGCTTGCTCATCGGCTGCTTTGAACCCAAGGCCAAACCGCTGGATATTCGCGCATTGCCAGACGACTTTGCCTTTGGTGTACTGGCGTGGGATGATGAGCATTTTGCGCCTGTGCTGCACAATGCCAAACATCGTTTTCCCCTGCTCCAAAATACACGCATCAAGACCTATTTGAACGGTCCAGAGAGCTTTACGCCGGATGACAATTTGTTGTTGGGTGAAGCTCCTGAACTGGATGGTTTCTTCTTGGGGTGTGGGCTAAATTCGGTAGGCATGGCAACAGGCGGTGGTGTGGGGCGCGCCTTGGCTGAGTGGGTACTGACTGGCGAAACCGAGATGGACCTGTGGTCAGTGGATGCACGTCGATTTGGTCGCTTTAACAACAATCTACGCGCACTGAGCGAACGCATTCCAGAGACAATGGCACTGCACTATGCCATCTCCTACCCAGACCGTGATCGAGAGGCGGGGCGTAATTTGCGGTGGAGTCCTGTCCATCTGCGGCTGGCCGAAAAGGGCGCACACTTTGGGGCGCGGGCTGGCTGGGAGCGACCGCACTGGTTTAATCCCGATTGGTCTAACTCCACTGGCAAAGCAATCAACACCGACCTCACCTTTGGCAAGCCAGGTTGGTTTGAGCAGGTTGCCCACGAACATCGAACGGCACGGAAAGGCGTGGTTCTCTTTGACCAGAGTAGCTTTGCCAAGTTGATGGTGCAGGGACGTGATGCGGAGGCATTTTTGCAACGGGTCTGTGCCAATAACATGGCGGTTGAGGTTGGGCAGATTGTCTATACGGGGATGCTTAACCAGCATGGTGGTTATGAGAGTGATTTCACGGTGGCGCGGCTGGCCGGTGATTGTTTCCAAATCATCACGGGCACGGCGCAAGCAACGCATGACTTGACCATTCTCAAACGGCAGATTCAACACGATGAGTTTGTCACCATTGTGGATGTGACAGGTGCGACTGCTGTCCTTAGCGTGATGGGTCCCAAATCGCGTACGTTGCTGCAAGCCGTCAGCCCACACGATTTTTCCAATAAGGCGTTTTCATTCTACACATCACAGGAAATCGAGATCGGACACGTGTTGGCGCGCGCCAATCGGCTCTCCTATGTAGGCGAGTTGGGCTGGGAACTGTATGTACCAGCGGAGAGTGCGGTTCCGGTCTACGATGCGCTCTTTGCCGCAGGGCAGGATTTTGGACTGATTGATGCGGGTACAATGGCGTTGACTTCACTGCGTGTGGAAAAGGGCTATCGTGCATGGGGACATGACATCTCACCCGAAGATACACCCTATCAAGCGGGTCTGGGCTTTGCCGTTGACTTGACCAAGCCCAGTTTCAATGGTCGTGATGCCCTGCTGCGACAGAAGGAAAATGGCCTGACGCGCCGCATGGTTTCGATGACATTGGATACACCAGAGGCAGAGATCTTCCCACTGGGCAATGAGCCTATCTATTTGAATGATGAACTGGTCGGCAGCACAACCTCCGGTGCATTTGGACATACGCTGGGGAAGCCCGTGATGTTGGGCTATCTGCGTAATCCAGATGGTGGTTTTCGACGCATGGTCAAGGAATCAGGGTTTGAGGTCGAGGTGGCCTGTGTACGTTACCCGATCACAGTTTCGTTGCGGGCGTTTTATGATCCACTGAGCAAGCGGATGAAGGTGTAGGTGGTCGGTATTCAGTAGGTCGGTATTCGGTGGGTCGGTATTCGCCAGTATTCGGTGATAGAGTACCGATTCGCTGACTCACTGACCCACTGACCCACTGACCTACCAACTACCGACCACCTACCCACAAACTTAACTGGACCCAAATACCCTCGGTTCAAATATACGCGAAACAAGCAACAGAACGATTGCCACGATTGAGGGCGACAAACCCGCCGTCCTGTGCGTTTAGATGTGCCATTGCGGCGAGTACAAAATCGAAAAAGAATCCAGCATAGGCCCACTCTTTGAGTACGGCGGACCGTCTTGCCAAAATCGCAGTGACACCCAGTAATTTGGCAACCGCCAGCGGATAAACAATGTGGGCCGGATATCCCAAGCTGGCAAACATGTCTGTCACCATCTGATTTTGCACCACATACATAACTACGTTAATCAACATCATTGAATATAAAAATCCCGTTGTAATCCAATAAATGGCGGAAGTCGGGATCGAGAACGGCCGGGTCGTCTTGTTATCGCCGCGCGATCAGCCTGC
>JBCCFC010000981.1:0-5322 GCA_039029935.1 Chloroflexota bacterium | reverse complement strand
GCCTACCTCAGCGGTTCTCTGGATCGATGATCGCCCTCGCCGCATTCCTCGTGTATTTGCCTTCTTCGTTTGCTTACTTGTTGTGGGGATACATCCTGGATCGCTATCCCGGCGCTACCGGCTATGCGACGCCTCTCCAGCCTATTATTTCAATGATAAAAATGATGTTTAAATCCATTTATTTTATCATTTTAGGCTTTCGATTCCAAAGTTTTCTTAGAACTGAACAGCCCTGACCAGATACCCTGCGCACCCAATGCCAATGCCGCCACCATCTGCCGACCATCCATAATCGAACCTGCCCCCAATACAGGTACGCGTCCCGCTACCTCATCAACGACCTGTGGAATCAATGCCATCGTGCCCACAACACTGTTATGACCACCACCGTCGTTGCCCTGTGCCACAATAAAGTCTACCCCACTTGCCAGCGATTTTTGCGCATGACGGACTGCACCGACAACGACACCGACTTTCATATCCAGTCCCAATTCTTTGGCACGGGTAATGAGATAACCCGGATCGCCTATGCCTGCAACGTAGACGGAGACATCCATATCCAGAATGGCCTCTAGTTGCTCACGAATAAATACAGGGTCAAAGATGGGAATCTCTGCCTTGGGCAAATCGCCCAGATCATATTTGTCGGCAAATCGCTCGACAAATGCCTGATGTTCGGCGGGCAGCGATACATCCAGTTTGAGTGGATTTTCCAGATTGCCTTTGGTCACGCTAAAGGGGATGAGCGTATCGACACCAAAGGGTTTATCGGTCTCCTCACGCACCTGCAAAATCTGTTTACGTAACTCCTCTGGCGGGATAAACGCACCACCAATTACGCCCAACCCACCCGCTTTGGAGACAGCCGCCGCCAGTTCTGGTCCAGCAGGCGAGACCGTGCCACCCATGCCCGCTGAAAAGATGGGGTATTCGATCCCAAACGTGTCACAGATTGATGTGTGTAGAATAGATTTATTCATGGCTTTTCCTAAGACTTTGGTGTTCTATAAAAAATTTTACTAACTTCTCGCGGCTTTCTGGATTTCATCCACGGTAAGACCCGTCATCTGCGAAACTTGGCTAATATCCAACCCCATATCTATAGCATTTTTCGCAATTTCAATTTGCTTCGCATATTCTCCCTCTACACGCCCTTTTTCCATGCCTTTTTCCATGCCTTTTTCCATGCCTTTTTCCATGCCTTTTTCCATGCCTCTTTGCTCAAAGAATTCCTCTGTCTCTCGCATAGAAGCCTGATAACGAAGATTTTCGAGGTAGCGTTTATAGGCTTGTCTACGTTTTGCACCGAGTTTCATATAGTTGAGTTTCTCACCAGCAACTTGTATATTCTTTGAGGTAAACTCTGGTTCGATCTCATCGTTCTTCATCATATAAACCCACTCGTCCAGTGGTTTCTCAACAGTCCCGTCAAACTTGTTGATACGCAACAGATAATACTCAGGGAAAATATCATGCACTTGCTTAATGGTAAATCGTGTCTGTTGCTCTGCTGTGGGGTTTAATATATCTTTTTGGTTCATGCCCACAAACTTTGTGGAACCATGATAGGCGTAATCTTTGCCATCACCCAAACTAAAATAGACAACGCCAATGGCAATAACCTTTTTGATTTTGCTGTAGGATTGGCCTTCACGAAGATGTTCCACCATTAATTTCGATGTGCCAAATGCCAATCGATGGAAAAAGTCCATTTCTGTTTTCACCTGCACTTCGATGAGAATAAATTCCCCTCTTTTGTCTTTTACAAGTAGATCGACACGATTTTGTTTATCCTCATTATCCTCTTGATTGCTTTCACTCTCTAATAATTGGTCAACTTCTACATCCTCATCCAGTACAGCACTCAAAAAACCTGATAATACATCAAAGTTTGCTTTATCTCTCAATAAATATTTGACTGCCCAATCAAATCGTACTAACTCAGACATCATACCCTCCTTCATTCTTAATTTACTAAAACAACCATCAACTCCCTTGGTTTCATCTGCTGACCCATTTCTACCAAAATTTGTTCGACCTTACCATCAAAGGGGGCAGCAATTGTATGCTCCATCTTCATTGCTTCTATCAGCAACAGCGATTGCCCCTTGCTGACATTTTCACCCTCTGTCACATCAATACGCATAATCGACCCCGGCATGGGCGCAATGATATTCCCTCCACTGGCTACATGTACAGTTTCCGGTGGCGCAAGCAGTACATCGGTCAGTGCTACTGTCTCTTGCCCAGAATGAAGCCAAAGTGTCGGGCTGGATTCAGTCGCTGGATTAAATGCATAGACCACCGTATCCTGTAGACCATCCTGATCAAATCGTAGCGTGTTTTGGGTTTGTGAAACAATGCAGATTTGAGTCGTTTCACTGCCAGATTGAATCTTGTAGCTGCTTGATGAAATTGCCTGAACGGTGACAGTTCGAATTCGATTTTCTTGGTCAAAACAATAGGTAGATGGTTGGCTACGCCAGTTCTTTAATGGGTTATCACCCGTTACATATGTCCGTTGGTAGCAGAGAAGTGCGGCCAAGGCTTCGAGTTTGGATGAAACGGGTTGGTCGTCTGACGCTGGATGCCATGCCTGGTCAATAAAGTTTGTCGTGGCCTCGCCGTTGACAAACATTGGATGCTCGACAGTCGCCAGCAGAAAGTGGCGATTGGTCTCAACACCGAAAACTGCCGTTTGATGCAACGCACGTCGCAGCCGTCGTCTGGCAATGGCACGGGTTTCGCCATGAGTGATGATTTTGGCAATCATGGCGTCATAATATGGTGTGATTGCCATACCTGATGCCAATCCATGATCGACTCGTACCCCATCGCCTATGGGTGGTTGCCACAGATGGACATCGCCGATGCTGGGCAAAAATTGATTATGCGCATCCTCAGCATACAGCCGCACCTCAATGGCATGGCCTTGTATTGTTACATCTTCCTGTTGTAACGGCAATGGTTCACCCTCGGCCACGAGCAATTGCCACGCTACCAAATCCAACCCCGTTACCAGTTCTGTGACTGGATGCTCAACCTGTAGACGGGTGTTCATCTCGATAAAGTAGAACGCCCCTGTTTCATCGAGCAGAAACTCAACCGTCCCCGCACTATAGTAGCCGACCGCTTTGGCAGCGTCCACTGCAGCTTGACCGATGCGATTGCGCAGTTCTGGTGATACAGCAGGGCTGGGAGCCTCTTCGACGACCTTTTGATGACGCCTTTGAATGGAACAGTCACGTTCGCCCAAGTGAATGACATTGCCATGCATGTCGCCAAAGACCTGCACCTCGATATGACGAGGATTGACAATCGCCTTTTCGAGCAAAATTTCATCCGACCCAAATGCCTTCAACGCTTCGGATTTAGCACTGGCAAGCGCATCCGGTAAAGCATCCGCAGACGCCACCCGCCGCATTCCGCGACCGCCTCCACCCGCCGCTGCCTTCACCATCACAGGATAGCCAATAGATGATGCTGCTGCAATAAACGCCTCTTCGGATTGATCTTCGCCAGAATACCCCGGTACACACGGCACATCCGTCTCGACTAGGGCAAGTTTGGCTGCAACCTTGTTGCCCATCACATCCATCGCTTCTGGTGGTGGACCAATCCATATGAGACCAGCGTTAATGACTCGGCGCGCAAAGTATCCATCCTCTGAGAGAAAACCATAGCCAGGATGGATAGCATCTGTGCCTGATTTTTGAGCGGCAGCTAAAATATGTTCGATGTTGAGATATGATTGAGAAGCCTCCGCGGGACCGAGCAATACGGCTTGGTCTGCCATTGATACATGTGGTGCATTGGCATCGGCTTCTGAATAGACAGCCACTGTCTCGTAACCAAAGGATTGGGCTGTTTTGAGTATGCGGACTGCAATTTCGCTGCGATTGGCGATTAAGATTTTGTTCACGGTCTTCCCCTAATTAGCCCAATCTGGCTTCCGCTTCTCCAAAAACGCGGCCACGCCCTCACGCCCCTCATCACTCAACATCGCCGTCGCGAAATGGTGGGCCGCCATATCCAGCGTGTCACCCAGCGACTGGCTCTGTGTACTGTGCAGAATCTCTTTGGTCAGTGCATTTGCCTGCGCACCGCAACGTTCGATTTGTTGCAGTGTTTCTTCAGCTTTTGCCTCCAGTACAACGGCATCTGGCACACAGAAATGGACCAACCCTAGTTGTGCAGCCTCCTCGCCTTTAAAGCGTGAAGCCGTCATCATCAGCCGTCGTGTTTGTGTAAAGCCGATACGCTGCACCACAAAGGCGGCAATCTGTGCGGGTGGGATACCAAGCGAGGTTTCGCTGAGGGCAAAGCGGGTGTCAGCGGTGGCGATGGCGACATCACTGGTGCAAACAAGCCCAAAGCCACCACCAATGGCTGCGCCTTCAATAAGCATGACCACTGTTTGGGGCAGTTGGTTGACACGCATGAAGAAATGCCCTGCATGGCGATTTTCTGCGGCAACCTCCTCATGTGCTAGCGCTCCCTGAAAGACCTGCTTGAAGCCTTTGATGTCCCCACCTGCACAGAAGAACCCCCCAGCCCCGCGCAAAATCAATGTACGCACGGTGCGGTCGTTTTCTATATTATCGAGTACAGCGTGAAGCTCGGCAACCATCTCACCCGTCAATGCATTGCGGACTTCGGGGCGATTTAGGGTGACATAACAACGGGATGCGTGTCGCTCAACGACAATTGTGTTGTGTAGCTCTTGTGTCATATTTGTGATAGATGTGTGCTGTTTGAAAATAGTATCGTTCGTGCGAGTATAGCGCAGACGAATAGATTATACAAGTTTAGCCGATTTGGCGAAAAATGCAGAAGCGCGGTATAGCAACACTTGTTCTTTTGGTATAGTTCATCATAGTTGCAAAAGGTTCAATATGCGTTATTTTAACACACATGGCCCGGTAGAAATTGAAGAACACTATGTTGTCTCTCGGCAATGGTTAGTGAATCAACTAAGTGTTCAGATTAATCAAGGTAAATATTTCACAATATTTGCTCCGCGCCAGATGGGTAAGACAACCTTACTGCGGAAACTCAATGAGATGTTGATGTCTAACCAAGTGTATATACCAATACCGATAAGTTTTGAGCGATTTGAAAGTTGGTCTATGTCGCTTTTTATGCAAACATTTGTAACAGAAGGTGTTGAGCGTGGGTACTACGTGATTTTCCATGCCCGCCCCAATGTCTATGGGAAGTTATCCTTTGACGAATTAGAGTTTGAGACAGTACAAGATGAAAAGCAGATTCAAGTCTATCTGGTCCGTCTCGAGTTGTAACAAGCCAGAACCGAGAGAATTC
>JBCCFC010000980.1:0-5323 GCA_039029935.1 Chloroflexota bacterium | reverse complement strand
TTTTTGATGACGCCCATGTATCGAGAAGGGCAATTAATTGGCATTATCGGTCTGCGTGGTTATGAAACCACAGATATGTTTGATGAAAATCATGAAAAACTTCTTGATGAATCAGCTAAATACATTTCTGTTATCCTTGATAATGCACATAAATATGAAGGCATCAATAATAACTTGCAACAACGATTGAAGGAGGCACAAGCATTAACTCGGTTTCAAGAAATGGTTGGCAACGTAGAGCCTGTCCAAGAAGAAATCAAGGATATTTTTAATGAAGCCTATGAAACATTGACACAGGTGGGGATTGATGCAAGCAATATGTATATTGCGTTGTATCGGGCTGAAACCAATACGATTACATTTGAAATCGTCTATGAACATGGGCAGCCAGTTGTACTAGATGATGCAGAGAATGAAGATCTATACAAAAGTCGCCACTTAGATGAACGTCCTAGTTTGGTGCGTTGGGTTATCAAGCATGGGGAACCGCTACTCATCAATAGCAGTAAAAAATTTGAAGAGCTACAAAGTGCTGGTGAAATTGACTACCTACCCACACAATCAAAAAGTTGGCTAGGGGTTCCTATGCAGTCACATAAACAGCTCTTTGGTGTGATTGTTTTACGTAGCTTTGAAACTGAGTCTGCGTTTCAGCAAAGTCATCGTGAATTCTTAACCTCAATTGCAAGCTATTCTGCAATTGCCCTAGAGAACTCTCAATTGTTTGAGTCGAAACAACGTCAAACACGCCAAGCAGAAGCGTTAGCCAGAGCGAGTCGCGGCATTGCGCGGGCCGGGCTGGATTTATCTGTCGCTCTGGATGTCATTCTATCTCAGGCCATTGAAGTGACGAATGCACATCTGGGAACTCTGAGACTAACCAAAGACAACAATTTAGAATTGATTGCATCCCACACCGAGATTGATAGTGAAAAGGAATTGGTCATATTTCCCTCGACCATCGAACAAACATCAAATCATTTAGAATCCCAAGCGATTGAAGGAAATCTATATAAAATCGTGCCAGATGTCAGACAAGACTACACAATCAAGGCGTTACATCCTCTGACAAAATCCGCAATCGCCGTTGTTATCCGAACAGGTGGCAATGAGAATGACCGGACACCAATAGGGACGCTCTACTTAGAACATCCTCACCTATCAGGGTTCAGTGAAGCAGATTGCATCATTGATTTAGCAAATATGGCTGCTGTCGCAATTCAAAACGCACAAAATGAAAAAAAATTGGCTCAGAGCCGAGATTATCAATTAGCAAGCAATGCAGTTGCATGGCTAGGGTTGTTTGGTGCAGATTGGCAACATACGATTAATCAGAAAACATTTAGTATTGAAACCTATGTTGCGGGATTGCGTCGACAAATTCGTCGTCTTGGATTAGGAACAGACAAGAATCAACAAATACAAGGGGTTTTAGATGAAATTGTGGCTGTTGTTGCCGATATCCGTGATGTGAAATTTACAAGTCAAGTTCCTCAAAATGTGCCAAAGGAACTCAAAGGGCAAACTGAACTTGAAGTTGAGCTGCCATTGACCAGCGGAAGTACAGCCATTGCAGATGAGGTACAAGATATGGTTGAACGCTGGTGTAGACATCGATCAGATGTGAAACGAGATTACATGTTTGATTGTGGTGATGTTGAAGCCCCCATTGCACCACAATGGCTTAAAGTCGCTCTTGAAAAACTTGTCAACAATGCGCTCAAAGCAATGCCTGATGGTGGAACATTAACCACAGAAGCCTATGTCCGTCATAAACAAATACACATTGCCATATCAGATACTGGCAAAGGTATCCCTGAAGATGTGCAGGCTTATTTTCTCAAACAAGCGATTCCAAAGAATATTAGCCAAACAGGAACAGGCATGGGGTCATTGATTGCTCGGTTTATTGCATTAAGTCATGGAGGTGATTTGGCTTTAGTACACAGCAAACCGGACGAAGGCGCAAAGCTGTTGATGACACTGCCACTTGATAGCGATGTTATGCATAATTCAGCGGAAATTACCTAAAATCTGGAGGTAGGCAAATGACTCAAACATCACTCACCACCAACGCAGACCCAACACCCAAAGCAAGTGTAAACCGCGCATGTTTGTTGAAAAAACACATCCTTGTTGCGGATAACGACGCGGATGTCCTTAAGTCAGTCTGCTATAATTTGTCATTAGAAGGGTATCATCCTTACGCTGCGGAAAATCCTGAAGCGGCATTACAACAAGTGAAGGACAATATTATTCATTGTGCCATTATTGATTTACGTCTTGAGGATAATGGAGATGGCTTGGATCAAAGTGGATTTAAATTATCACAGATGCTTCCATCCTATATCCCATTTATTATCTTTACCGCGTATGAAAATGTGGATAATGCAAAGCAGGCGTTTCGCGATATGGGTGCGAAGGAGGTCATTAACAAGCGATCTCCAGAGGCCCCTGATATGCTCTTAGATGCAGTCAATACGGTTTTTGAGAATGAAGTGAAACTCAACTTTAACCTTGTTATTGAAGGGAATCTTAGCCTAGAAACCATTGCTACATCCATTGAAATGCGTACGAGCATAACAACAAAACCATCTGAAGACGATATCTGTACAGTGTTGCAACGTTTGTTTGCAGATAATGATCGCATTCATATTAAGCTGTTATTGGAACCAGAGATTGCCCCAACCTTTAGCCAGTCTGGGGCAATGGTGATTCAAATACAGCCTTGTCTCAAAGATAAGTGGGGTGTCCCTGTTGTTGTTAAATTGGGAGACCGCCTTGAGGTTGCACAGGAAGCAAGCAACTACCGCAAAATCCAACCGTTTCTGGGCGGACTGCATGTAACAGTTTTAGATGAGGCAAGAGGAACTGCCTATTCCCGTGAAATTGGTGGTGTTGTTTATTCCTTAATCGGTTCGGAATATCTTCAGGTTAGGTCATTTTTCGAGATTTATGACAAAACATCCACAGTAGAGTTGGTTGAGTGCCTCAATCGCTTTTTTAGAATCACCTACAAAACACTTTTTGCCAACGCAACACGGGATACCTTCGATTTAACGACACTCTACCAGTCTCAGTTACCTATCAAATTGGATAAATTGCGTACCTTCATACATGAATTATATCCAGATGCGGTGACACAGCGGCAACTGAAATTTGAGGGGGTTGAAAGAGCCTTTGAAAACCCACTCTATACGATTTTTCAAGAGAATACCCTGCCATCGTTTGAGGTCTTATCATATCGCTGTTTGTTGCACGGGGACTTGCATAGCCGCAACATATTGGTAGACAATGAAGGGCATTTTTGGCTGATTGATTTTGCGAAAGTCGCAGATAGCCATATCCTGCGTGATTTTATCGAGCTAGAAACGGATATCAAATTCAATCTTCTCAAGGAAACCAATTTATCCACGCTATTCGAGTTGGAAGAAGCATTGCTTGATGCCACCTATCCCCATGATGAAGTCTCTGAAGTGATGTTTCACAATCCTAAGCTAGACCATGCCTATCAGATTGTTTGCACCCTGCGCCAACTTGTTCGTGAGTTGTGTCCATCGCAGATAGATATGTTGGAATACTATCAGGCACTTTATCTCAATACATTGCATATGATTCGGCTGAAGCATATTGACGATGGCAAGAAAATGCATGCCTTACTCTCAGTGTGCTTACTTTGGGAGCGAATCCAACAATGGCCGCGTAAACCATCTGTACAGCCGTCGTCTATTACACTTGACACGCCAGAGCCATTAGAAGTCGTGACAGATACAGACCAGCTACACCGCATCAAAGGAATGGCTGTGAGTTTATTAACCATCCTCACCGTGTTTCTCATTTTGTTTGCCTTTTTGCCTGGTGTGATAGCCTCATTAGGTGTGACTTTGTTCCTCTTTGTCATGGCAATGGGCATTGCTGGTCGTGTCAGCGATAAGGATTTGTTCTTGATTATTGGTGAAATAGTCTCAGGATGGTCATTTGGACCATAACCGATTTTAGGCCATTCCACAGAATAAAATACCCAAAGGTAAGCCGGCGTTAGAGAACGCCTACTCTGCGATATTTATTTTTGTGGAATGGCCTTATTGCCTCTCAGGCAGCGATTCTTCCATAAGAAGCGATTGTGTTTTCCTAGTATTTTTCATGAAGGAGCGTAACTTATGTCCAATCAGTACATCTCTCCCCGCTATGGTCCGACCTATCGTACAAATGAGATTGCCCTCATCTGTCAACATGCCCGAAAAGGGGACTCATTGACGTTTGTGGGTGTCGCGGGTACAGGGAAATCGAATATGATCAAATTTCTACGTGACTATCGTTCATACACGCAAACCTACCTAAATGGTGCTTATCACAACACGCATTTTGCCGTGGTCGATGCGACAACGTGGCAAAGGACGCCGTTAAGCCTCTGGCAGTTGATGTTAGATGGGTTGATGCAAGCAGCAGACTTGGATGGCTTTCCGCTGTCAGATGTCCATATAAACAACTTGCAAAACGAAGTGGAGGTGTTGTCTATGCTGAAGCAGCAACTCACACAGATGTGCAAAGTTCATCAACATCAGGTGATGTTCATCCTCGATGATTTTGATGAGGTACTCCGTCAAGGGCCATTGTCTATGCTTGAGCAGTTAAGTCAGTTTCGCAACGATGGCAATCGAGAGCGATTGAGTTATCTGTTGATGACCAAGGGAATTCCTCATATTCTGGGGCGTGACCATCAATTAGAGACACAGTCCAAGTTCTATGATTTATTTCAGAATCATATTTATGCGTTGCCCCTCTACAATCGCGAAGATGCTTCACAAATGCTTAAACATTTGAATACACATGTGGATCGTGGGTTTGATACCCCTACGCTGATGATGATTCGTGATATGGCTGGGGGACATGCTCGTCTCATTAAAATCATCTTTGATACTTGGCAATTTGAACCACCCAATATAGAAAACGTCTTGCTCTACTTTGCACAAAAACCTGCGATTCAGCAGGAGTGTCGTCGATTGTTCCAGCATATGCATCAACAAGAACAGGAAGTTCTATTACGCTTCATCCACAAGCAAGACACGGAGGACGATGCGGATACTGTTGCCCACCTACAACAACGAGGCTTGCTGCTCCCAGACGGCCAGGTATTCAGTCCGCTGATGGAACTTTTTTTGACAAGATATATTGATTTAATAATTTTTTTTAAAAATTAAAAAGCACAATATGAAATTTATATATAACACAATTGTAGCTGATTAGCTGAAGGCTGACGGCTGATTAGCTGCAAACTTTTTTAAAGAGAGGAATTTTATGGACCCAACTATTTTATTTATTT